>NZ_JAUBTK010000058.1:0-50052 GCF_036702455.1 Microcoleus sp. D2_18a_D3 | reverse complement strand
TTTAGTCGGGGTACTTCGCGTAGCGCTCAGATTAATCCCCTCTAAATATACCGAGGGACTTCCCGGCTGGAAGTTAAGAATGTTTGCGCCCATACAAAAACTAAAAGGCTAATGGTGTCTATTCTATTAATCGACGACAACCCGAACGATCGCCTGATGATCGAGCGAGAACTGAGGAAAACTTTTCCCGATTTAGAAATTAAGTCGGTTATTGATATCCAAACTCTCGAACAAATCCTGGTCGCCGGGGGTTTTGACCTAGTAATTACCGACTACCAACTGCACTGGAGCGACGGATTAACGATTCTCCGCAAAGTTCACAGCCGCTACCCAAATTGTCCGGTAATTATGTGTACTGACAGCGGCAGCGAACAAGTGGCAGTCGAAGCTATGAAAGCGGGTTTGAGCGATTACGTGTTCAAAGGGCGACACTTAAAGCGGCTGGCGGCGGCAGTGGGCGAAAGCTTGAAAAATCAGCAGTTGCGCGAGAAATACGCGAAAACGTCGGCGCAGTTGGCAATTTCGGAGGAAAGGCTGAGGTTGGCGATCGAAGCCTCGAAAATGGGAACTTGGGATTGGAATTTATTAAATGGCGAGGTGGTTTGGTCGGAGGGACACGAACTGTTATTCGGGCTGGAAAAAGGCAGTTTTGCGGGAACTTACGAAGCGTTTTTTAGCTGCATTCACCCGGATGACCAGGCCTCGCTCGCCCAGGCTGTTGCCTTTGCTTTAGAAAACAAAATAGAATACCAATACGAATTTAGAGTCATTTGGCCCGACGGCAGCTTGCACTGGATCGCGAGTAGGGGCAAATTTTTTGAGGATGATACGGGTAAACCGGTGCGATCGATCGGCGTGGTTTGGGATATTACCGATCGCAAATTATCGGAAGCCCGGGTGCAAGAAAGCGAGGAAAACTTGCGCTTTGCCCTAGAAGCAGCTAATACGATCGCTTTTAGCTGGGATGTGGCATCGGGAGAAGTCCGCCGTTCGTCCAATGCCGAAACACAGATGGGTGTGGGCCCAGACACCACCTTTGGTACTTTTGAGCAAAAAAAGAATACGGTGCATCCAGAAGACCGCGAAAGCTTTTTGGCAGATTTGGATGCCGCACTCAGCGGGACGGGAGTCTACGAGTCGGAATACCGCCACGTGCACCCCGACGGCTCAGTGATTTGGCTTCACGACAAAGGGCGGGTGGTTTTTGACCCATCGGGCACACCCCTTCGGCTGTTCGGCGTGGCGATCGACATTACGGATCGCAAACAGTTAGAATACGACCGCTCCCGCGCGTTGGCCCGCGAGCGGTCGTATTTGCGCCGCCTGCAAAAGTTAACCTCCGCGTCAGTTGCTATCAACTCCACGCTGTCGGTGGCAGAAATACTTCAGTTAGCTGCCGATAGCGCCCGCCAAATTCTGGAAGTCCACCAGGTAGCGGTCAACCTCAACCCAGCCGCCAACTGGGATGCGGGAATTAGCAAGTTTTCCATGTCAGAAAAATACGCCGCGTGGCAAGATTACTGCGAAGAGCCAGACGGTACGGGCATTTACCAACAAGTTTGCCAGCAGCAAAAGGCGATGCGAATGACTCAAAGCGAGTTAGAGGCTCACCCGGCCTGGCGGGAGTTCGGCAAGGCTGCGGGGAAGCACCCGCCGATGCGGGGCTGGCTGGCTGTACCGCTGACGACTCGGGACGGCAGAAATCTGGGATTGATTCAGTTGTCGGACAAGTATGAGGGGGAGTTTGCCGAAGATGATGAAACTATTTTAATGCAGTTGGCTCAGGCGGTGTCGGGGGCGATCGACAATGCCCGGCTTTACGAGGAATCTCAGCAGGCAAATCGCATGAAAGATGAGTTTTTGGCAACTCTTTCTCATGAGTTGCGATCGCCCTTAAACGCGATTTTGGGCTGGGCGCAACTGCTGCGGCACCGCAGTTTCAGTCCGGCTGCTACGGGGCGGGCTTTAGAAACGATCGAGCGAAATGCTAAATTGCAAACTCAATTGATTGATGATTTGCTGGATATTTCTAGAATTATTCGCGGCAAGTTGAGTTTGAATCCTTGTGCGGTAAATTTGATTTCGATGGTGGAAGCAGCGGTGAATACGGTGCGGTTGGCCGCCGATGCTAAGTCGATCAATTTACGGTTTGCAATTGTAGATTTGGGCTTGGAGACTGCAGAGTTTTCCGAAGCCGGGGAGATTTCTGGCAATCCTGAATCTCCGTTAAATCCGAAATTTTGGGTATCAGGAGACCCCGGCCGCTTGCAGCAAGTGATTTGGAATTTGCTGACGAATGCGATTAAGTTTACGCCGCGCGGGGGGCGAGTTGAAATCCGGCTTTCGAGAGTTGATTCGGAGGTTGAGCTGGCTGTTACCGACACGGGAATTGGGGTTGCACCGAATTTTTTGCCTTACGTGTTTGAGTCTTTCCGCCAAGCGGATGCTACGATTACTCGCAATTATAGCGGCTTGGGGCTGGGTCTGGCGATCGTCCGACAGTTGGTGGAACTCCACGGCGGCACGGTTTGGGCGAGCAGTCCGGGACTGGATATGGGATCGACTTTTACTTTCCGTCTCCCCGCGATGCAGGTAAATTCGCTCGCGGGCGAGGAAGCGCAGGTTTTGGCTGGCGCTGGTAATTTACTGGGAGTTAAGATTTTGCTGGTTGATGACGAGGTTGATTCGCGGGAATTTATGAGGTTTGTCTTGGGGGATTCCGGGGCCACTGTCAGGGCTGCATCGTCTGCTGCTGAGGCGTTTGAGGTGGCTTCGCAGTTTGAGCCGGATGTTGTGGTCAGCGATATCGGAATGCCGGAGGAAGACGGCTATTCGCTGCTACGAAGGCTGCGTTCTTTGAACACGCAGACAGGGAAATTTTGGGCGATCGCTCTGACGGCTTATGCTAGGGATGAAGACCGCGATCGTGCTTTTGCTGCAGGTTTCGATCGGCATCTGTCTAAACCTGTGCAACCCGATGTGTTGGTAGAGACTATAGTCAAGTTGAGGCAGCAAGGGCTAACAACTTAAAAAAATCTCTTAATAAATGGTAAATGGTAAATGGTAAATGGTAAATGGTAAATGGTAAATGGTAAATAGTAAATGGTAAATGGTAAATGGTAAATGGTAAATGGTAAATGGGAATTGTGTTTGTAGTGGCGACTTTAATCCTCGTAAAACTCGCTCGTACTTGCCTTCCTCACTACCAATCTATAATGCTGATTTTACCGGACACCACCTGATTAACCCGACTGGATATCGACGTAATCGCTCAACTGAGAAATATAAAAATTTGTATTTTTCAAACTCTTCAACTTCTGCTTGTGGGGCTTTGCTTCTAGCCCGCCTAAAATATGCAATTTCTATGCCGATTAGGTGATTGGTTTGTGTTAATATGCTAAAATATCCAACAACCACGCGGTAATAATTAGGTGGACAAACTTCAGACAGATATAGAGGCAATTTACTCTCAAATTGAGGAATTGCGCCTGGAACGCCAGCAGCTTAGTATTGCCGATGTTGTCCCAGCCGGTGATTCGCCCCAAGCGATCGCCGATGCTTATCGTCGTCACGCGAGGGAAAAAGCACAAGTATCGGCAGAAGTCAAGGGGATAGATGACGCGATCGCGGCTCTGTCTGCTCAACTGAGTCAGAAACAGCAGCAGTCGGTAAAGTTGCAAAGAATCACTCCGATGGAGGAGCAAGTTGAAGAAGGAAGATTACTAGCCCAGGGACACGCGGAACGGATTAATGAACTGGCGGCGGAACTGGCGGCGGAAGTGAAGGGACTCAAAGCTATCGCCGACCAAATTAGTCCCAGCTACTGGCAGGTTTATTACAAGCCTTTTATTACGGGTTTTAAGAGTATTACTGTTCCCTACGTGCGATCGGACGGCGATGTTTGGACTATTGTCAATCGAGTAGTTTAGAGAGGCTGCGGGAGCAGAAATAATCAGCGCTCAAGACATTTTTTTCCTGTCCCTATTCCTCTACCTCAACCTCGCAGCAATTGCTTAATAGTCCCGACCAATTCTTGAGGGTGAAATGGCTTGGCGATGTAAGCGTCGGCTCCTTGTTTCATTCCCCAATAGCGATCGAACTCTTCGCTTTTGCTCGAACACATTACCACCGGCAAATTTTGGGTTTTAGGGTCGCTTTTGAGCCGACGACAAACTTCGTAGCCGTTCATCCGGGGCATCACGATATCCAGAACCACTAAATCTGGGCGGTTAGCCTTGATTTGCTCTAGAGCTTCTACGCCATCACTCGCTACGGTGACGTTGAGTCCTCTACCTTTGAGCAAGTCGGCGATCATCTCCCGCAGAGTGACGCTATCATCAACAACCATAACTGTACTCATAGAATAATCCCTACCAAGTTTCTGGGTTGAAACGTTCTCATTAACGTTTACACTAACGTTCACCTTCAAAGGTGTCTTTTCCTGATTGAGATTGCGCTCTGCTAAATGTAGTTTACCCACTTTTGCTGATTTCTCAATCATTTTCTGAGTAATTTCGGCCAAATTTAAAGTTCCGCGCAATCTCGGTTGACACAGGAGGCTATGTCCGTTAGTCTATCATTTTCTTTCTCAAATGGTACTATTATCAAAAAATCAGGGTATAGCTTGGTTGTGCGTTTCCGGTTGAGGACGGCGGCCCTCGGCTGCCTGCATCAACGGGAGCATCTCAATGAAAGCAGCCCTCCGCTAGAAATTGGAGTTTTGAGGCAGAAGGCAGGAGGCAGAAGGCAGGAGGAAAGAGGAAGAAGGAAAGAGGAAGAAGGAAAGAGGAAGAAGGAAGGAGCTAGAAGAAGTTTTTTTACAAATATGAGATGCTCCCTGCATCAACATTTGTCTAATTAGGATTTTTCGTACCTAAAGCCGATAGTTTTTGGTCGTAGAGCGTGTCTAAAACGACCGGGCGCTGGCGGTAGCTGTGACCGGTGTTTTTGCAGCCGTTAGCAACGATTCCCAAGACGGAAGCTCCAGAAATTTTTAATTCTTCTAAAACTTTGCGAACTTGCGATCGGTCTGTTTGCCCAATTTGGACGACCATAATCGTAGCGTCTGTGCGAGCTGCGATCAAGTGGGTGTCTGCCAAGCCTGCTACTGGCGGGGTGTCATAAATTACTAAGTCAAAAAATGCTTGAAATTGCTCCATTAGATACTGCATTTTTTTGGAAGAAAGAAGCTTGATCGGATCGGGGGGAATTTGGCCTGCGGTGAGTACGAACAAATTTTCTTGGTTCGGGGCTCGTTGAATCGCGTCGTTGAGGCTGAGATCCGTGGAGATGGCATCGCCCAGGCCACGCACGTTTGGGAGTCCTAACTTAGCGTGCAGTTGCGGGCAACGCAAATCTGCATCTACTAACAATACTCGCTGTCCGACTGCTGCTGCTGTGGCTGCTAGGTGCAAAGCTACTGTAGATTTGCCGTCTCCGGCTACGGCTGAGCCGACTAAGAGCGATCGAATTGCCGTGCCTGCACTCAGCAAGTGAATGTTCGTGTATAGCGATCGAAATGCTTCTAAAAATTGATAGTCCAAGTCGCTCAAAATACTTGGTCCCCCGCTCGTCGAACCAGTATGTCTAGCTTCGGCCGGTTCGACTACTTCCACTTTCAAGTTCGATCGAGCCGATGTTAGTTTCCTCTGTCTAGCTGGCGGTCGGCGCTTGACTTTCTTTGTAAACGGAATCACCCCGAGTATTGGCAATCTTGTGGCCATTCTGAGTGATTCTGGAGTGTGGAACACAGTATTTAGTACCTCTACGAGCAAGCCGACTGCTATGCCAAGCAGACTGCTTAAAATTACTGCCAGCGCTAACTGTTTTCTGGTTTGTTTGACGGTAGCTGTTATGGGGTTGCCGAATTTGTCTAGCGGAATTTGCGGAGGATTTATCAGCACCCAGGGTATTTGCTCCTGAGCCGCATCAATCCGCAAGGCTTCTCGTTTTGCCAAGAAGTCCGACAAACTCTTAGTAACTACTTGCAGTTCCCGCTGTAAATTGTCGTATTGTCGGGTTGTAACTGAAAAGTTTCTAATTTTTTGGTTGAGAGCATTTTGCAAAGCGGTCATTTCGCGATCGCGCGCTTCAATTTCTTTGATTTGGGTCTCTAAATTTCCCATCACCACTTCTTTTGCTTGTTTAGTGGCGGTTAAAATCAGTTCTTCCCGACTTTTTCGCAGCGCTAAAACTGGCAAACTGTCTTCTCTGTACTGAGCTGCTTTTAATGACAATTCCGAGTCTATTCTCTGAATTTGACCTAAGAGTCCGCCGTAAGCTTGTCCTTGGGTCATCAGCAGCCCCTGGGGATTATTTTCGTTGAGTAGTTTTTCATAGCTTTGGTAGAGGTTTCGCATCCCTTTTAGCTGAACTCTAATTTCTACTTGCTTGCCCCGAATGCTTTGAACTTGTTCAGACAGAGATCTTCCCTCTAGCTGGGGTTCAAACAAGTTGCTCTGCTGCCGCAGTCTTTGGACTTGCAATTGCAGAACTTCTACTCTTTCTCGGAGCTTGGGCAGCTCCGCATCTATAAATTTAATACCTTGATTAATGCCCGTCAGCCGTTGCTGCAAGCTGTAATCTAGATAAGCTTTTGAAATTTTATCCAATACCGTGTAAATTTTTTTTCGGTTTGAATCTTTGTAACGAACTTGTAAAATTTTTGTGCCTTGCTGTTTACCATCTTTCGTGTAGCTGATGCGGTTGATCGACATTTTTGAGTTCAGTTCGCTATAGCTCATTTTGGGATACCAAGCCCGCAATTCCTCAATCACTGGCTGCATCATTCTGGGACTTCGCAAAATCCTAATTTGGGTCTCGTAGTCTAGTAGGCTAATTCCTTCTATATTAATTCTTGCTAAGTCGGCAGCTTGGGTGTTGTTTAATTGTTTGGATAGCAAACCTTCAGCCGTGGCTGGTTCTACCAACAAGGAAAAGGAGCCTTCATACTCGATCGTAATCTGTTTAGACGTGAGGACGATCGCTGTTCCTGCCAGGGCGCTCAAAGCAATTGTGGCTGCTGCCATGACCAGGAAGCGACGGCGCACGACGCCTAACAGCCAGGACAAGTCTAGCTTTTCTTCTTCTCTCTCCTCTACGAAGTGATCTCTGTAGTTCGGAGCAGATAACTCCGGCAGTTTGCCATTCGATTTGGGTGTGAAGGGTTGGTAATCTTGTCTGCTATCCATATTCAGCCTGGGTATTTTTGAGGTTGATATTTTTGAGGTTGATATTTTTGAAGCGGCCAGGTCGCGGCTGGGTAATCTTATTGTTTAGTTTATTCTAGCCTTTGCCAGGAATTATCCACCTCACCCGCCGCCTTCTTACCTGAATAAAAAGCGGAGAACGTTTATAAAATTTAACACTCCCGTAGCTGGCCCGACAGGTCCGATTACAGCGTTCATGCGATCGACAAAATCGACGAGACCCCTGCGAGATACGATAATCATGTCGTTGTTGCGAAGTTGAGGATTGGTTTCTTCGTTAATTCCTTGACTTAAATCGACTTGGATCGTCCGTTTAGTAGCTGTACCGTCGTTATTCAGGCGGACTAGCTCAACTTTATCTCTTCTAGCTCTGGTATTCTCGTACCCAAAAAATCCTCTGGAAATTAAAGCTTGATTCAGCGTGGCATTAGCTGGGAGGCTCAAGGGATCGAGGGATGTTCTGAGTTCTCCTACTACAAAAACGTTAATGCCGGCGGGGGCAAAGTTAGTGTTCGCGAGCAAACCAGCTTCTGCGGGGTTGACGATCGTAGCTTTGGGCACGATGATCGTGTCTCCCTCCTGGAGGATGGTATCTTGGGCGCCGTCGCCGGACTCTAGGAACTGCCACAGGTTGACTGGGATAATTTGTTCGCCTCTTCTGGTGACGCGCCGCACTTGGATTTGCCGGATGTCGGCATCCGAGGTGATGCCGCCGGCTAGCTGAATGGCCCGGATGACGGTAGGGAAACCTTCGCGGCTGAGGTTGTTTGTGGTGTTGCCACCGATCACGACGTAAGCGCCGGGGCGGGTGACTTGACCAACGATGGAGATCGATCGAGGTTTTTCTGGGGGTGGCGAAAAGTTAGCCGTCGCAAATTGACGAGCTTCTGCTTGGTTGAAGTTGGCGACTGTGGGAATCACGATTGTGTCTCTGTCTTGCAAAATGATGTCTTGAGAGATGTCTCCTTCCTGCAAGAATTTCCACAGGTTGACGTTGAGCACTTGATCGGGGCCGCCTCGTTGGGGACGGCGGACGCGGATGTTGCGGATGTCGGCGACACCCGTGACGCCTTCTGCGAGTCTGATCGCTTGGGTGACGGTAGGGTACTGGACACTCGGCGAGGCTCCCGGGCCAGGTGTTAGGGTGATAATGAAGTTTCCGGGCCTGGTGACTTCTCCGATGACGCCGACGTTGAGGGGGCGGGCGGCCACGAGGCTGACTGTGACTATGGGGTCTTTGAGGACGCGGCGGTAGGCGTTGCGGATGATGTTGGTGGCTTCTACTAAGGTGCGGCCGCGGATGGAGACCAAGCCGATCAGGGGCAGGTTGACTGAACCGTCGGAAAGGACTTCGTAGCCGCGGCTGAGTTCGGGTACTTCGAGTATTTCTACTTGGATGCGATCGCCGCCGCCGAGTTTATAGCTTTCCGGCGATCTCGTAACGGGCGCAACATTCTGGGCTTGCTCTGCGCCTAGCGGGATGGGAAGTTGTGCCGGGGTGCTTCGGGCGTCAGCGATGACAGTGGAAGCAAACAAGACAACACCCACAACCGACCGGGCTATCTGTCCTGGAAAATGGGTGTTAACCATACACCACCTAATTTTATTGACTATGATTTATATAAGTGTAGCCTTTTTAGTGCTGGGCAAAAAGCTCATTATTTTAAGCGATCGCCGAAAAAACGATGCTGTATTTTTGCTTTATGCCTAATTTCTGTGTTAGCGTGGTTGCGGGTTGACGGCTATATTTTATATCTAGATAATTCGCTCTTGTTTTAGATAAAGGAAAGCAATTATGACTGAACCAGTGTCTCCAGCAAATATGCTAAAAGAGCTGATATTAGGTAGTTCTTCATTAACATGGATGCTAATTGCTATACTCGCGATGGCAACTCTACTATTATTTCAATTTGCTAGCTATAAAAAAATAGGTTTAGCTTTAGAAAAAAGCTTTGCTGGTCTTTATATTTTTATCTCTCCCTTCCTGACACAACCTCCTTTTAATTACTTGCACTTTGTTAATTTGAAAGATCCAGAAGGTGGCCTATTAAAACTCATACCCTATTTTTTTTACCCCTGGGTAGTATTGATTTTAATTTCAAGAATTAAAACTTTTAGTAGCAATTTTATAGATATTTTTGCCAAAATATTGATAATGAATCCTTTTTTCTTACTTTATATATTACTTCCATTAGTATCTACATTATGGTCTATAGTGCCTGAAAAAACGCTAAGAGCAGGCCTAGCGTTTTCAGGATTTACTGCTTTCGGGTTTTACATTGCAGCCCAATATAAATGGGAATATCTATCTCGTTTTTGGCGGTGGGGATACACGGCAATCGGTTTGGCAAGTTTTGTAATGCAACCCCCTGGAGCAGGCGATTTTGTCGGCTTAACCCAATCTAAAAATTCTTTAGGGGGAGTCTTAGCTTTATGTACGGCATTTTGGTATTTGCATTATTCTCAAGGAGCTAAAACTCAGAAAGAACGCTGGATTGCTTTGGGAATGATGTTCTTTTCATTTTACCTGGTGAGGGCTAATAAGTCTGGCTCGGCTCTAGTGATTACTATCATATTAATAATTGCAGTCTCTTCGCTAAATTTTCTAAAAAAGTTGAGTTTTCAGTGGGCATTTACTGCCATTATATGTTTCCTGGTTTTCAGCATAATTATGACTGTTTTTGTCGTAGACAACCTAGAGGATATTATTGTAGGTGGGTTAGGCAAGGACTTGACTCTAACTGGGCGGACAGAATTCTGGCCGCAGTTAATCGCTGCGGCCAATCAGCGCCCCTGGTTTGGCTACGGATACGATGGATTTTTTCAACAAGATAAGTTAGGAGCGGGTACTCCTGCTTATTTTATTTATACTCCTAGTGGATTTCAACCTAAAAATCCTCACAATGGGGGGCTCGGTATCTTGTTAGCCTTCGGTTGGCCGGGATTAATTTTAATGATGACTTCGTTGCTGCTCAATTTAGCTTACGCAGTTCGGTATTTGAGTCGTAGCACGCTGGAAGAAGCGGGAATGCCTATTTGTTTTCTAGTGTCTATTATTATAAGCAACATCACAGAAGGCTATATTATAGATATAGGAAATCCTTGGCTGAGTTACACAATGTTGACGGTTCGACTTGCGATAGATAATGCTAACAATAGTTCTAACAGTAGCACCAGTAACCCTCAAAGGCGTTCTTTAGCTCGCACTGTCCATTGAAGTAACCTTTATTGGGCGGATCGTGGGTCAAGTTGTGGTATGTTGTTATAGGAGCAACAAATCTAATTTTGCGAGATTGCCGACTCTGCCAGAACCGCGTTTGTGTTTTGTAAATATTTAAAATATTCTGATGCTAGAGAAGTTAACTGCGGTGAGTCAAAGGCTCGGCCCTAGTCTGCGCCAGGTACTCAGCAACATAGCTTGGCTGTTCACTGACCAAATCTTGCAGATGGGTCTAGGTCTGTTTGTAGGCCTTTGGGTGGCTCGCTATCTTGGTCCGACACAATTTGGATTGCTCAACTACGCGATCGCCTTTGTGTCGCTGTTTAGTTCGGTGGCAACGATGGGGTTGGGTACTCTGGTAGTGAGGAATATCGCTCGCGACCCAGAATGCAAAAATGAGACCCTGGGAACTGCCTTCGGACTGCAATTTACTGGTGGCTGCATCACTTTGTTGTTAACTGTCACCGTGATTGGGCTACTCAAGCCCAACGACACTCTGACTCGGTGGCTGGTAGGTATCATCGCAGCAGGAACTATCTTTAATGCTTTTGAGGCTATCAATTTTTGGTTTCAGTCCCAAATCCAGTCAAAATATACAGTGTTGGCTAAAAATTCGGTATGTTTTTTAGTTGCTGCTGTCAGAATTGCGTTAGTAACAATTAAAGCCCCCCTGCTTGCCTTCGCCTGGGTTAGATTGACAGAGGTCGCATTGGTAGGAATCGCTTATGTATATTTTTATAAGCTTACGGGGAATAAAATTAAGGATTGGCACTTCAGTTGGGAAAAGTGTAAGGAACTCCTATCGGAGAGTTGGCCAATAATTTTGTCGGGATTTGCAGTTTATGTGTACTCAAAAACGGATCAGATAATGCTCGGTGCGATGAATAAAAATGCCGAACTGGGCTATTATGCTGCAGCTGTTAAAATTTCCGAAATCTGCGATTTTTTGCCGATGATCATATCCAGCTCTATTTTTCCCAAATTAGCGAATTTGAGAAAGACAAATTATGAAGAATATCTAAATAAATTTCAAATTTATTCTGATATAATGATATTTTTGTGGTTGGGAGTTGCCATACCGATATCATTATTTTCTCCCTGGATAGTGCATCTACTTTACGGTGACAAATATGCACAGTCAGCAGCGGTGCTGGGAATCTATGTTTGGGCGCAATTTGGCAGTAACTTTGGAGTAGCACGGAGCACATATTTAAACATAGAAGGTCAGTTGCGCTACGGTCTTTATTTGACTGTAGTCGGATCTACTTTAAATGTAGGGTTGAACTTTTTGCTGATTCCTAAGTATGGAGCTTTGGGAGCAACCACAGCTACTCTGATAACTTATTTTTACGTAATTATATTAGTCAATTTCTTGATTAAGGAATTGCGCCCATTCGCAACTTTCATCTGGCGCTCGCTTAACTTATACAAGGCAGCTTGTAGAATCAGAGGATTAGTAAAGTGATTCAAATTAAACCTAAAATCGAACAGCGCTCGAATTGCCCCTATTGCGACACTGAACTCAATGCCAAAAAAATTTTGTGGCAAGGGATACATATTGTTCTGGACTGTAAGTGCGCGGGATGTGGTAGCGAAATAATCGACGAGTTGAGAGTAGGTCATGGAGTCAGAAACTCAGTCCAAGTTGATAGAAACAAAGGTGAAGTTTTTGCCAAACTTGCTAACATAAAAGAATGGCTAGGCAAACCATTACTCAATTCACTCCAAAATCCTCAATCAGAAAAACTTGAGATTGTAAAAGAGATTTTTAAACCCTGCAAGCGGGTAATTATCTTAAACTGTATCGATCATCTTTATGGTCATTCCCTGCTGAAGTTGCTAAATGCACAAAGGCACTTAGAATGCAACTCGGACTGCGGGTTAGTTGTGATAGTTCCTAAGTTTATAAGGTGGATGGTTCCCGATGGAGTTGCGGAAGTCTGGACAGTACCTATTTCCTTAAAAAATGGTCAAAATTACTATCCCAGCTTCGCCGACTTTGTGGAGGAAGAAACTAAACGCTTTGATGAAATTTATGTCAGCGAAGCCCATTCTCATCCTAGCCAGTTTGACATCACGCGGTTTACTAGAGTTCCCAAACACAAATTTGATGAACCAGAAACAAGAATTACTTTTATTTGGCGGGAAGATCGTTTATTAGTTAACAGTGGGCTGTTCCGATTTCTGAAAAAGCTAAATCAACGAGAAAGGGCATTGCCATTGCAAAATTTGAAAATTCAGCAGTTATTTGAGAAAATCAGGTTGCAAGTACCAGAAGCAAAATTTGCCGTAGCTGGTTTGGGGACAAAAACCAAGTTTCCAGCATGGATTGAAGATTACAGAGTGGATAGTTTTAATGAAAAAGTTGAAAAGGAAATATGCCGTGTTTATTCACAAAGCCGCTTAGTCATTGGTCTTCACGGCTCTAATATGCTGCTACCTTCTGCTCATGCTGGTATGACAATTGATTTGATAGATGAGCGCTGGGGAAACTTTGCTCAAGATATTTTATACCAAGAAAGCGACCCGAGAATGGCTAGTTTTCGCTATAGATTTTTGCCCTATCAGACTAGCAATGATACACTGGCATACATAGCGGCTGTGATGCTTCAGAAGTGGTTTAATTTTAAATCGCAGATGACTGCTGAGCTTGTTAATTCAGATGTTGAAGACTACTAGAAAAAGTAGAGTCGCAGAAATGTTCAATTACCAAATCCAAACACCCGTCGCTTTTATCATCTTCAAACGTCCAGATACAACGGCTAGAGTATTTGAGGCAATTCGTCAGGCCCAACCTCCCAAATTGCTAGTAATTGCTGACGGCCCACGTCCAGATAGGCCTGGAGAAGATCGAGAATGTGCTGCCACTAGAGCTATTATTGACCAAGTAGATTGGGACTGCGAAGTCTTGAAGAATTACTCAGACGTAAATCTCGGTTGTCGGCTGCGGGTTTCTAGCGGTATGAATTGGGTGTTTGATAAAGTTGAAGAGGCAATTATTCTTGAGGATGACTGTCTCCCTCATCCTACTTTTTTCCGCTTCGCTGAAGAATTGCTGGATCGTTACCGAGACGATCGGCGGATTCTGTCAATCTCTGGTCAAAATGTTCAGTTTGGGAGGAAAAGAACTGATTATAGTTACTACTTTTCTCGCTACAATCACTGCTGGAGCTGGGCGAGTTGGAGGCGAGCTTGGCAGCATTATGATTTAGATATGAAGTTGTGGCCGGAAATTCGGGATGGTAATTTTTTGATGGATGTACTGGGAGACTCCCATGCTGTAAAAGTTTGGACAAATACTTTTCAGCTTTGTTATGAAAAAAAATTACAGAGTTGGGCTTTTCAGTGGACATTTGCTAGTTTTATTCAAAATGGTATGAATATTATTGCGAATGTCAATTTAGCTTCTAATATCGGACATGGTGTAGGGGGAACTAATACGGAGGATGTGAACAGTCCTTATAGTAATATGCCTGTAGAAGCTATAACATTTCCGATGAAACACCCAGCCTTTGCAATTCGGGATCTGCAAGCAGATAATTTTACTGAAAACACTTTATATGATTACGATCCGAAATTTGTCAAGAAAGTACAACGAAAACTCCTACAATTTTTGAAATAGTAAGTAAGCATGAGTTAAGGATGTTTGGATGAAAGTTTTGCTGGTAAGTAATTATGATATTAAAGGTGGTGCGGCGAGAGCGAGTTATCGCCTGCACAATGGTTTACAAAGTATGGGGGTAAATTCCCAAATTTTGGTAGGGTCTAAGTCTAGTAATGATGAAAATGTGCGGTTGATGCCGACTAAATTAGGGGAGAAATTTAAGGGTATTAGAGCTAAATTAAATAGGTTGCCGTTAAAGGTTTATCCAAAACTGGGTCAGGTAATTTTTTCGCCTCAATGGGTTCCTGATTCCCTGGCATCTGAAGTTGCGGAAATTAATCCTGATGTGATTAATTTGCACTGGGTTTGTGAAGGCTATATGCAAATTGAAACGCTGCCTAAGTTTAATAAACCGATCGTTTGGACGCTGCACGATATGTGGGCGTTTACGGGTGGATGTCACTACAGCGAAAATTGCGATCGCTATCTTGATGCTTGCGGTGCTTGTCCGCAGCTTCACAGCACTAAAGATGCTGATATTTCTCGTTGGATTTGGCAGCGAAAAGCTCAATCTTGGCAAGATTTGGATCTGACTTTGGTAACTCCGAGTAATTGGTTAGCTGAATGCGCGAAATCTAGTTCTTTGTTGAATAAATATCCAGTAAAAGTAATTGGTAATGGCCTTGATGCTGAAGTCTACAAACCGCTGAACCGCCCGGAGGTGAGATCTAGTTTGAATTTGCCTCAAAATAAACAATTGGTGTTGTTTGGGGCGATGCAGGGAACAGGCGATCGCTGGAAGGGTTTTCCGCTGCTGGTTCCGGCTTTGCAAAGGCTCAGCAAGTCGGGATGGCAGGACAAAATTGAACTTTTGGTGTTCGGTTCTTCTAAACCTGAAAATCCGATCGATGTTGGTTTTAAAACTCATTATCTCGGCCGGTTGGAAGATGAAACTTTAGCAAAAGTTTATGCAGCGGCTGATGTGATGGTTGTACCGTCGCGGTACGAAGCTTTTGGTCAGACGGCATCGGAAGCTTTGGCTTGCGGCACGCCTGTGGTGGCTTTTAATGTGACGGGGTTAAAAGATATTGTCGATCGGCAACAAAACGGTTATTTAGCTGAACCCTATGACAGTGAAGACTTAGCGCGAGGAATTGCTTGGGTTTTAGAAGATCCCGAAAGACACCAAAAACTCTGTCGCAGCGCTCGCCTTAAAGTTGAAGAGAAATTTACATTAGAAGTGCAAGCTCGCGAGTACAAAAAGCTATATGAACAAGTCTGGGAAGCCGGTAATGGTGTTCATTGAATCAAGCCAGGATGACTGGTATATTTTCGGAGAGTGCGAGGTGCTTATTTTTACCATTTTGTGCTTATTTATACCACGAGGTCTTAGGCAATTACGAGGGCGGCCCGCGTTGGAAAATCACAAAATAAATTAGCAAATGGGGTTTACGAGCGAATATTGTGGGGTAATGAGCGATCGATAATACAGTTTGTAACGATTCTGAGGGTGATCCGGTTTTAAAATAAATAAATTTCTTATTAAATCTCTTGATGGTGCGGCCAACTTAAGTTAATAATTGAACAGGACTCGAACTCGATCGGTATTGCCGATCGTCCGAGGACAATTTTTTACTTCTCAGCCCAATCTTTTAGATAAATGGAGCACACCAGCATAGCAGTCCTGATGACTTGTCATAACCGCAAGTTAAAGACTTTGACCACTCTAGAGTCGCTGTTTCAGCAAACAGTAACAAATGAAATTGCACTTAGCGTTTATCTGGTAGATGATGGCAGCACTGATGGCACGGCCGAAGCAGTACAGCAAAAATATCCTCTAGTCAAGCTTTTTTCTGGAGATGGCAATTTATTTTGGAATGGAGGAATGCGGATAGCTTTCAGCGAAGCCATGAAAGACGAGCCGGATTACTACCTCTGGCTCAACGACGATACGGTACTGGCTCCAGAGGCTTTAAATACGCTGCTGACAACCAGCCGCCAGTTAAGTGAAAAGGGAGAAAAAAAGGCGATCGTTGCCGGCTCTACTTGTGATCCGGAGACTGGTAATTTTACTTACGGAGGAATGGTGCAGAGCAGGTGGTGGCACCCGATTTATTTGCGAGCGGTAGAACCGATCGATCGCCCGCAGCCGTGCGATACTATGAACGGGAATTTTGTTTTAATTCCTAAAGAAGTAGTTCGAGCCGTCGGCAATTTAGACCCGGCTTTCATTCACTACGCAGCCGACTATGACTACGGGTGGCGGGCCAAACAGCAAGGATGTAATGTTTGGATCGCTCCCGGTTATATCGGCACTTGCGCTCTCAATCCCAAACCTACAGAAACGCCCGCTCAGCCTTTAAGCGACCAACTGCAAAAAGTTAGCCAACCCAAAGGTTTAGCGCTGCAAGATGTAACGCTTCAACCTCTAGAAGAATGGAAAGTTTACAGTCAGCGGTACGGGGGTTTGCTGTGGCCGATATATTGGCTGTTGCCATACCGCAGGTTGATTTGGAGGTCTTTCGTGGCTAAGTTAAAAGGAGCGTGAAAGATTTTCTTGCTTGAAGAATACAGGGTGGCGGGCGGATTTAACCAACTATAACAACTGACAATGATGCAATCAAATTCCCGTTATTTCACAACAAAATGGAACTATCTAAGAAATCACAGAGCTTTTAAAAAAGCTCCTTTGACAGCTATTTTTCGCACGATATATTGGGCCGTCCTTTGCCAGTTGCGGATTCCGGCGACTGTGGAAATTCCGAAGTGGAAGTGCCGTTTTTTCTTGCCTGCTAAGTTCAAACAAGCCGGCTCGACAGGCATTTTTGTACTGCGCGAAGATTACGAGCCGGAACTGTATTATTTAGAGCGATCACTCTCTCCTGGTTCGGTATTTGTAGACGCGGGAGCCAACACGGGAATTTATACGGTTTTAGCAGCTAAATTAGTAGGAGATGTGGGGAAAGTTCTTTCCTTCGAGCCGGGAGAAGAGAGTTATCAAAATCTCGATCGCAACGTAAAACTCAACAATTTGACTCAAGTCAAACTCTTTAAATCAGCTCTTTCAGATACAGAAGGAACAGCGAAATTCTACCACATTGACAACGCTCCCAACAGTTATTCACTAGGAGGCGATGGCAGCGAAAATACGACCTACGAAGAAGTAGCTACCACTACTATAGATAGCGTTCTGAACCGCGAAGGAATCGAAGGGGTAGATTTCATCAAAATGGACGTAGAAGGTGCAGAAGAATACGTATTGCAGGGTGCGAAGTCACTGTTTAGCAAAATGCGGCCGACAGTGCTATTTGAAATTAACGAAAAAGCAATTGACAGATTCAAGCTCTCCGATGCGGGAGCCTGGAATTTTCTGAAAAACTTGGGTTACGAGTTTTTTACTGTTAAAGATACCGGAGAGCTGCAAAGCGTAAGCGCTCCGCAGGAAGGGAATATCCTCGCAATTCCTAAAGCTTAAAAACGAAATCGAGGTAAACATTACATGGATGATTTGCGCGTCGCTTGGCTGGTGCCGGAAGTAGAATTGGGTGCATATTGGCAGCCAGTATTGAGAGAATTTTCAAAAGTGTTTAAAAACACTGTTTTCTACACCGGCCGCGTTTGGTCGGGGTTCGATCCGACACTTCCGGGAGCATCGGCAATTCAGTTGGTAGGGGAGACTAAATTTATCGATACGGAAAAGATAGAAACAGGATACGATCGCGGATTCATTGTAGTATCGCCTAGTATTATCGGCTATTTGCTAGAATTTAGACCTCATCTGGTCTTTCCCCAAGCTTTCTCTTTGTGGACTGTAATTGTCGCGCTTTTAAAACCGCTGATGAGGTGGAGAATTGCGATTATTTACGATGGTAGTTCCCCAAATACAGACTTTCGAGATTCCAGTTTTAGGACATTTGTTCGCCGCATCCTCGTGCGGTTTGCCGATGCTTTTGTTTCCAATAGCAATGCGGGTAAAAAATATCTCAGGGAAGTTCTAAACGTACCGGAGGATAAAATTTTTACCAGAACTTATCTCGTACCTGATGCGGGAGCTTTGCTGAAACGGTTGGATCAAACTCAGCCGCCGAATTTGCAGTTAAAACGCCCGATTTTTCTGTATGTAGGGCGCATCACGGCGAGAAAGGGAATAAAAACGCTTTTAGAAGCTTGCGCTATGCTTAAAAGTCAAGGTTATGTAGATTATTCGCTGTTGATTGTTGGCAAGGGAGATCAGCGGGAAGAACTGGAAGCTTTTATTAAAGAGCGACATTTTGAAGAGCAGGTGAGCTGGGCTGGATGGGTGGAATATGGAAATTTGGGTCCTTATTTTCAGCAAGCTGATATTTTTGTGTTTCCTACTTTTGAGGATGTCTGGGGTATGGTTGTACCCGAAGCGATGGTGTTTGGAAAACCGGTATTGTGTTCAAATGGTGCAGCTTCCTATGAGTTAATTGTGTCAGGGGAGAACGGTTATATTTTCGATCCTAGCAGTGCTAAAGAATTAGCGGATAAAATGCAAATTTTTCTAGATAATCCTGATTTGATTGAGTCGATGGGAGAGCGTTCACGACAGATAATTTCTCAAAAAACTCCGGAAACAGCAGCTAAAGCTTACGTAGAAGTTACATCTTTTTTGATGGAGAATAGATGAAGTCAGTTCTGTGACGGATTTTGTAAGGGATTTAACGGATGGAGGGAAGATGGAATAGAGATGAGGGAAGAGGGAAAAATTAGCAATTACCAATTAGCAGCAATGAGCAATGAAAGTTTTATTATCTGCGTTTGCTTGCGAACCTAATCTGGGTTCCGAAGAGGGAGTAGGATGGAATACTGTTATCCAATCTGCTAAACATCACGAAAGTTGGGTATTTACTCGCACGTTTTGTCGATCGTACATTGAAGCAGAACTAGAGCGGAACCCAGTGCCAAACCTGCACTTTGTTTATTTCGATCCGTTTGGGTGGAGCGAAGATTGGAAGGGAAAACAAGGATTGCTGCAACTTCACTACTATCTGTGGCAAATCTGGGCTTATTTTATCGCTCGGAAGCTCGATCGCGAAATCGGTTTTGACATAGTACATCACGTAACTTATGTCAAACATTGGTCTCCAAGTTTCCTGGCGCTGTTGCCACATCCTTTTATTTGGGGGCCTGTGGGGGGTGCAGAAGCAGCACCAAAGCCTTTTTGGCAAGATTTTAGTCTCCGGGGCAAAATTTACGAAACGCTGCGAGCATTGGCTCAAAGCGTAGGAGAACGCGATCCGTTTGTGGGGTTGACGGCGCGTCGCAGTGCCGTAGCGCTGGCAACTACGGAAGAAACCGCAGCCAGACTGCGATTTCTCAAAGCAAAAAATGTGAAGATTTTCTCGCAAGTCGGTTTGTCCCAGCAGGAAATTCAAGAACTAGAGCAATTTCCTACCCCGCCGGAGCAACCAATTAGATTCATCAGTGTCGGTCGTCTCTTACACTGGAAAGGGGTGCACTTGGGACTCCGTGCATTTGCGGAGGCGAAGCTGGAACAATCGGAATATTGGATTGTGGGAGACGGCCCGGAAAGGCAGCGTTTGGAAGCTTTGGCAACAGAATTGGGACTGGCAAATAAAGTATTTTTTTGGGGAACTTTATCTCGCGCTGAAACTCTTTCTAAAATGGGGGAGTCTCACGTTCTCCTCCATCCGAGTTTGCATGACTCTGGCGGTTTTGTCTGCACGGAAATGATGGGGGTTGGCCGTCCGACGATTTGTTTGGATTTGGGCGGCCCGGCTACTCAAGTGACGGCCGAAACGGGCATTAAAGTGGCTGCTACTGAACCCGATCGCGCTGTGCAAGGTCTAGCAGAAGCTATAGTTTGTTTAGCCCAAGATAGTGAATTGCGAGCTCGCTTGGGTCGAGCGGGTCAAACGCGCGTCAGAGAAATCTATGATTGGAATATCAAAGGTAAATTTTTTGCCCAATTGTGCGAAGATGTATTCGACGGAAAATCAGGATAACTTCTGATGGGTTCGATCGGGCAAAACACAAAAAACTATATTTTTTCAGGCGGTGAAACGTGGGCGTTGCAATCATTACTGGCTCGGCGGGATTAATTGGCTCTGAGGCGTGTAAGTTCTTTGCCAAACAAGGCTTAGATATAGTTGGCATCGACAATAATATGCGCCAATTCTTTTTTGGTGCTGATGGTTCTACAAACTGGAACCGCCAACTGCTCGAAAAGTCTTTGGGTACCAAGTATTATCACTTAGATGTGGACATTCGCGACTATGAAGCGATTACCAATATCTTTCAGCGGTACGGCGAGTCGATCGAATTAGTAATTCACACAGCAGCCCAGCCCAGCCATGATTGGGCTTCCCGTGCTCCGAAAATAGACTTTACCGTCAATGCCAACGGCACTCTCAATCTTCTAGAAGTAACTCGCTTGTACTGTCCTAAAGCGGTTTTCATTTTCACTTCTACCAATAAAGTATACGGCGATACGCCTAACAGTTTGCCTTTAATTGAATTAGAACACAGGTGGGAAATTGCACCCGGCCATACTTACGAAACCGGCATTCGGGAAGATATGTCAATCGATCAGTGCCTGCACAGTTTGTTTGGTGCTTCTAAGGTAGCTGCTGACGTTTTAGTCCAAGAATACGGTCGATATTTTGATATGAACACCGCTTGTTTTCGTGGCGGCTGTTTGACGGGGCCAAATCACTCAGGAGCTCAATTGCACGGCTTTCTCGCCTACTTGATGAAGTGTGCTGTCACGGGAACTCCTTACACCGTATTTGGCTACAAAGGCAAGCAAGTTCGCGATAACATTCATAGCGCTGATTTAATTTCGGCATTTTATGAATTTTATAAAGCTCCCAAAAGCGCCCAAGTTTATAATACAGGAGGAGGCAGGTACAGCAATTGTTCGATGTTAGAAGCTATCCAGATGTGCGAGGCCATTGCAGAACGCAAGTTTAATTGGACTTATGCTGAAGGGAATCGCATTGGCGATCACATTTGGTGGATTAGTGACAATTCAAAATTTTCCAGTCACTATCCCAACTGGAAAATGAAATATAACGTTAAACAAATCTTACAGGAGATTTATGAATGTAACCGCGAGCGTTGGCTGAAAGAGGATGCCAATGAGTGAGCGGGGTCAAAAGAATGTGCTGGGAATTTCGGTAAACGATTGAAGAATACAAGGTTAAACAAATCTTAGGGGAGATTTATGAGTGTAACCGCGAGCGTTGACTTAAAGAGGTGCTCCATGATTGATAAAGGGAAAAAGAATGTACTGGGCATATTAGTAAATGCGGTTAATTATGAAGCGGCTGTTAGCAAAATTATTGCGGCAGCCAGCGCCGGAAAACCAATGTCAGTTTCTGCTCTCGCGGTTCACGGGGTAATGACTGGGGTTCTCGACAGCACTCATCGTTATCGGATTAATCACATTGACTTAGTATTGCCAGACGGACAGCCGGTCAGGTGGGCGTTAAATTGGCTCTACCATACGGAATTGCCGGATCGAGTTTGCGGGCCGAATGCGATGTTACAAATTTGCGAACGTGCGGCAGAAGAGGGATTACCTATCTATTTGTACGGATCTCAAGCTTCTGTACTGGAAGCTTTATCTCGCAATCTCTGCCAGCGTTTTCCCAAGTTAATTATTGCTGGATCTCAGCCTTCTAAATTTAGGCACGTTTCGCCCGAAGAGAAACAAGAAATTGCACAGCAAATTCGCAACAGCGGTGCAGCAATTACTTTTGTCGGTTTGGGGTGTCCCCGGCAAGAAGTCTGGGCTTACGAATACCGGGACGACTTATCAATGCCGTTGATTGCTGTAGGTGCTGCTTACGATTTTCATGCGGGTAATTTGGCTAAATCTCCTGACTTTTTATCTAAAATAGGTTTGGAATGGCTGTTTCGGATGATGAAGGAACCTCGGCGCCTTTGGCAGCGGTATGTTTTTTTGAATCCGCTTTATATCTGGCTGTTTTTGCTACAAGCTTTGAAAATCAAACAGTTCGACCCCACAGACGCCACGCCACCTGTAGAAGAAGTATTATATGGTTGAAATTTAAAAGTTTCTTGTGAATTATCGGTGCTCACAAGAAAAAATTTAAAAAGCAAACACATCGTAATATCAAATCCGTTAGCATCGGAATAGTAAATTCGACTTCACGGCGTTCACGGCGTTCACGCCGTCAACAGTCAACAGTCAACATCATATATGAGTATAACCGGAAATGATATAACTAATCTTTTTGAGGTGCAACTACGATCGCATATTCAAGAAAACTGATATCAAATCCGGTGGCATCGGAATTATAGTGGGAGCTTAAGAGCTCGCGATTTGGGTAGCGAGATATTAAGCTCCCACTGACATGATCCGAATATATTATTCCGATGCCACCGGAAACGATATTACGCCCGAAAACAATTTTTACCTTATCTATGTGGTAAGCTCCCGACTGCACACATTACATACAAAGTTTCTGCGTCAGTCTCGATCGAGTCAGGTGGATTGCTGGGTCAATAGTCGCATTTGGTTTGAGCGCACTCCTGGCCTTGGGGATTATCGCAGGGGATCGCAAAAGTATTGTGACTGTGTAACCAAACTGGATACAAAACCAAAAGTTTATTGCCCTTACCTCGCTCTTGCTATGGCTTTTGGGCTACAATCCGGATCGAATCGTACTTGTTTTCATCAGCCGCAAAAATTGTTTTCAGCAGTAGATTCCAAGCTTGGGCCTTACTGTTTTCTTTGGGCTTTACCATCCGAGGGGATTCCATTGAATCGAACACACTCAAAATTTTTCTTTCATCATCGATCCAACTGTTGGCAAATTGGCGATAGTAGCCATTAAACTCAGTAGAAATTATCTCAAATCCCGCTTTTTCACAGATAGCGCGGAAGCTCTGCGGTGTGAAGAAATACAAATGCCTTGGTACATCTAGATGCATCCATGCAATCCCTGATGACTTCAGCCCAATACAAGAGTTATTTGGTACTTCCATTACCAATTTGCCGCCATCCACGAGCAACTGCATGGCATTGCGGAGTGCAAGTAAAGGATCTCTGGTATGTTCGAGTACGTGGTTCATCACAATCATGTCGTACTGTGTAGACGTGACTTCCGGGGGCAAAGATTCAGCAGTACCATAAAATACATCAAGACCTCGCTGCTGGGCCAAAACCAAAGCTTGTCGATCGGGTTCTACACCCCAGACTTTGTGACCATCTGCTTGCAGTTCTTGCAGCAGGTACCCGTTGGCGCAACCGATTTCTAATATCGAGCAGGAAGCAGTCCCGAACTGTTGCTTCCACCATTGACTCGTGACATCTACTCCGCGATCGAAACGCCAAGCTAGATGCGTGCGTAATTTATCCAAGAAGGAAATAGAAGAGGAAGACTCGGGACCTGTAGAGTCTGTATGATGAGTATAGTAGTCGTCAATCTCGTAGAAACTGGCGATTTTGTTGACTTCGGGTAAAGGATGAATGCATCCAAGTTGTGACTTTTCGCACCAGTACAATTGAAAGGATTCTTTGTTTGCAGGTCTGCGCCAATCACCGGGTATCAATAGCCACGGTTTCATACTCTGTCCCGATATCGGACAGACGACGGTAGGACTTAAGCAATTTTGACTTGGCATTTTAGTTTTCATTATTTAGGTACTTGATGTACTAATAACCACTGATGTTGGATTTCAAATCCGGAAATAAATTATGTGCCAGTGACAATTGCCGAATCTGAAATACAGCGGATGACTGCCCCAAAATTATTAGGTTTCAGAAACAGGATTGCTGCGGCGTGGTTTTCAGCTTACATCGAACTTTAAGCTAACGCATTTAACTTGCTTTGTCACGTGTGATAAAAAACTACACATTCCGCGATCGGGCTGTGAGTAAGTTTTCCTATATTTAGGAATTCAGCAATAATTAAAGTATAAATTAAGTTATAAAACTGGGTAGCGATGTCGGCTGCGATCGATATAAATAAAAGCTTTATCACCTTTGTGCCTAAATAATATTGCTGATTTTGTTGCAAAAGCGAAGTATAAAATTTGCGATTTCATATATATCGGTGGACGCAAATGTTGCGTTCGCTATTGTTCCTTGAAGTAAAAATTTAGCTCCCAGTTGAGTTGGGAAACCAAACTTTTCTGTAATCTTCAGCACCATAGCTGATTGACAAGCACTGATTTTTATGTAGAGGTGGCGAATGTATCCTATCGATCGGCGTAAGCCCCCATCCGTTCTTTGATAAACCGGATATAAAAATGCCTGAAAGTAGACTTAATCACCCGCGGCATACCAAAGTCGATCGGCATCATATTTTCCGGCAACTTCCAATCCAAAACCTTGAGATTTTCCGGCTGCAAAAGCGGAAAATCAATCGCCTCCAAATTAGAGCAAAGTCCCAATCTCATGGCCGCAGCTACAGTGGGAACCGCCGCCGGATCAGCATTAATAATTTCAACTAAAGTTCTGTCCAAAGCAAACACATCATCAGAGGCGCCCAAAATTCCCAAAAACTTAGGTTCGCCGCCGCTGGGCCCGTTACCTTCGTGGCCGATAATGCCATCCAAAATCGTCAGATTTGGGTTAATTGCCCTGGCCGTTTCTACTAGCATTTCACCGAATCGGGCGCTATCTTTGCCAGCTTCCATGTGCCACCAAGCCTTCATTTTACCGGGGACGCAGCCGAACAAATTTTTCACGCCCATTGTCACGGTTAATTGAACGTGAGATTTGAGTTTGGGCAAATTAATCACTACATCCGCTTCCATTGCTTCTTTGCAAATTCGCAGATGATTGAAATCTTCGCTGACAGTTTCGTAGCGTTTTCCTTGAAACTCAACTACTGGCAAATTCAGTTCTTCCAACAGTGGCAAATAACCGTTGGCTTTGGCTACACCCATCGCGCTGCCAAAAGCGGGACTATCACCTAAAAACGGTTTTCCTCCCGCTTCAATCACCATTTTCGCCACGCAGTAAACCAATTCTGGGCGGGTGACACATTCTTTTGTAGGGCGAGAACCGGTGAGGAGATTGGGTTTGAGTAAAACCCGATCGCCCGATTTGACAAAAGCCGAGATTCCGCCCAAGGGTGCCAGCAAACTTTCTAAAGATGTTTGCAAGATTTGGCGATCGTATGAATTGGCCTGAATTAAACTAACAGCAGACATAATTATGAATTAATTGGTAATTGGTTATCGATCGGGAATAATCTCAATGTAACGCACGCGCGGAACACCCTAAGCAGGGTGATCTGCGCCTGCGTTACCAAGAATCATCTCAATACAAATGAACCCTAACTATTCATCGGCAATCTACCAACTGCCGCCCGCTGCATGGTACTAACTCGCAGCGAGTTAGAGAATACTCCTTGACCTTGCAGTTCAGGGATAGCAGGTTTTACTTCTACTTTTACCACCCTGGCTGTGCAGATAAAAACCGTTTGATCGGCTAAATGGAAAGTCAACCAAGGTTGATTTAATAAATGCAGCACTTCCTCTTGGAATTCTTGTGCCGGTATCGGAATAGTGAAAGTTTCAGCCTGACCTTCCACATAATGAAATGTCACTTGAGTTGTGTTCTCTTTATCTTGAGTTAATTTGGCAAAAGAACCTGCGCGCATAAATCTTGCTCCCAACTTTAGACTATAAAAAAAATTCAGAATTAAATGTAAAAAAAATGAATTCTGAATTGTTTAACTTTCACCTGTGACAGCGATCGGGCAGAACTCAGAAGGCAGAAGGCAGAATTAAATCGAGTTCAGCCTTCTAGTTTCGAGCTGATTCCTGCGAGATCCTATACGTTAGCAGAAGATGTTGGCATCGCACTCATTTTCTCTAAATCTAGAACTTTTGCCAAGTCTTCTGCACTCATTAAACCCCTTTCTAGCACAATTTGCCGCAAAGATTTGCCGGTTTCTAGAGATTCTTTGGCGACGGCGGCGGCGTTGAGATAGCCGATGTGAGTGTTGAGGGCGGTAACGAGGGCGAGACTACCTTCTGCGTAAGCGAGACACCGATCGCCCTTAGCTTCAATTTTTTCGAGGCATTTGGTGCTCAGGGCGCTAATCGTATTGCCCAAAATTTCGATGCTGTGAATGAGATTGTAGGCGATCAGGGGCATCATCACGTTCAATTCTAATTGTCCCGCTTGGGCGGCAAGGGCGATCGCGCTATCGTAACCCATAACTTGAAAACACACCATCGATGTCATTTCTGCCATCACAGGGTTGTATTTTCCCGGCATAATAGACGAACCAGGTTGCACAGGAGGCAGTTGAATTTCTTTCAAACCCGTTTTCGGCCCTGAGTCCATCAAACGCAAGTCATGAGAGATTTTAACGCAATCCTGAGCGAGATTTCGCAGTGCGCCGGACACATTTACAAACGGTGCCATACTCTGCATAGCAGCCATTAAATGCTTGGCTGGTTTCAGGGGGTGATCGATTAATTCTGAGAGAATTTCAGCAACTTTTTGACAGTATTCAGGGTGAGTATTTAAGCCTGTTCCGGCCGCACTTCCCCCCAATCCCAGGGATGTCAAATCATCGGATGCCCTGTCAATTCTCAAGGTATGTTCTTTCAGAATTTGCGCCCAAGCGCCGAAAGTATCGCCGAGTCTAACCGGCACAGCATCTTGCATATGAGTGCGGCCGGATTTAACGATATCTTTGAATTCTTCTGCTTTGTTTTCTAGGGCGACTACGGCATCCGACAAAGCCGGAAACAAAGTTTTTTCTAACGCCAACAATCCGCCGATCCGAATCGCCGTCGGAATCACATCATTTGTTGATTGACCGTAGTTTACATGATCGTTAGGACTGACGCGCTTGTAGTTGCCTTTTTCATCGCCCATAATTTCCAAAGCGCGATTTGAAAGAACTTCATTAACATTCATGTGGTGAGAAGTTCCGGCGCCGGCTTGGTAGACATCAACTACAAATTGATCGCGCAATTTCCCTGCTAGGATTTCATCGGCTGCTTGGACAATTGCTTGACTGATGTCTTGGGGAATGCAGCCGAGTTCGCCATTAGCGATCGCCGTAGCTTTCTTAATTAAAACACAAGCATCAACGTATGTTGATAAAGGCTTAATGCCGCTGATCGGGAAATTTTCAACTGCGCGCAGAGTTTGGATGCCGTAGTAGACATTAGATGGGATTTGTTTGTCTCCCATCGAGTCGCTTTCGGTGCGGTAGCTGATGGTTGGGTGTTCGCTCATATCGCTTTGTTTGTGATGATTGGGAATCGGGAATTTTTTTTAAGAATGCTGACTGCCACTCCTGTTTTACCGCGCCGGCGGGTTCAGTAAAACACAAGTCACGATTGTAAATAATTATCTCACACTCCGAGTTAAATCTCAAAGATTAAATCTTAAATTAAGATTTTTCCCTAAGTTTTTGAAGAGTAGTTGTGTAACTCCGAGTTTTTTAGTTGGCATAATTTTGTACTTTATTAGATAAAATTGGCCTGTTTAACAATAAATATTAAACCATGCTTCGGATTTTTGTAACAAAAATTCAAATTACAAATCGGGGAAAGTTGTTATATTTGGTAGCACAAACAATTTTGCAGCAGGCGGATTGCCAAAAATTATGCCGCGTTACCAAACCCTAGATAATGTTATTACCCTCCAAGAGGCACTCGAAGGAATAATTGTTGAAGATTTAAAAAAGCTGAATGCACTGTTGTCGGGCGATCGCAAATTAACTCGCAAAGCTGACCTGGTTGCTGGGATTAAAGAGCAAATGCAGGGACAAAAACTCAAGCAAGTTTGGGCGCAATTAGACGACTTGCAAAAAGCGGCCGTAGCGGAAGTTATACATGGGTCAGGTGGTGGCTATGATGCCGATGTATTTGTGGCGAAATACGGACAACAACCAAACTGGGGAACAAGCGATCGCTATGGATACAACCGAGAACCATCCCTACTATGCTTGTTCTTCTACGGCACTGCGATACCCTACGATCTTGAACAAAACTTGCGGAAGTTTGTGCCAAAACCTCAAGCAACTTCCTTAAATCTGGTTGGCGATGTACTGCCAGATAATTTTAGGGTTCGTGTAGAAAAACGTAACTTTCGTACATCTCAAATAGAGGTATCCGAGTACGAACTTCCTTTGACAATTTTTGAAATGGAACGGGCAGCCCCAAAGGATTTGGAAGCAGTTTTGCGTCTGATTCAGTCGGGCAAAGTTGCAGTTAGTGAGAAAACTGCATTACCAGGTGCCGCAACTCTAAAAGCGATCGCCGCCGTATTGCAAGGGGGTGATTTTTATAACGACGAACAGCGCCAAGCTACCGTGGAAAAGGGCGATATATTCTACGAGGTTGGTAACATCAAATCCTTTGCTTGGGCCGCGATCGCCCAAGCGAGCAAATTCGCCGAACAATCGGGCAAAAAGCTAGTTTTGACCAAAGCGGGACAGAAAGCTTTGCAAGAATCACCTGCCAAAGGATTACAGACAGCATGGAAGCGCTGGTTAAAAACAAACACTTTTGATGAATTTCGCCGCATTGATGCGATTAAAGGACAAACCGGCAAGGGCGCGCGCGGCATGACAGCGGTGGCGGGGCGGAGAGAGGCGATCGCCTCAAAGCTAGCAGAATGTCCTGTCGGTAAATGGATTCTGTTTAGCGAATTTAGCAAGTATATGTTGGCAACGGGCAATCGGTTTGAAGTAACGCGCGATCCCGACAATCTCTATATTTCTGAATTTGGGTATGGTAACTTAGGATATTCCGGCAGTCACGATTGGCATATTCTGCAAGAAAGATATATGCGCTGCCTGTTGTTTGAGTATGTTGCTACCCTGGGAATAATTGATGTTGCCTATGCCGATCCGTCCCTCATACCCAGCGATTTTGACGATCTTTGGGGTACGGACGATTTGAGATTTCTCAGCCGCTACGACGGCTTAATCTCTTTTCGCCTGACAGCTTTGGGGGCTTACTGTTTGGGATTGACTAACAATTACACCCCGCCAGCAATTGAGTTCCGTCAAACACTCCGCGTACTGCCCAATTTAGATATTGTTGTAGCAGGAGAAGGCATCGCGACATCAGATGCGATCGTCCTCGATCTCTATACTAAAAAAGTTTCAGATGTCGTCTGGCAACTCGATCGACAAAAGCTATTTACCGCCATTGAAGCCGGATACCCGCTAGCAGAATTTAAAGAAGTTTTAGAGACAAGAAGTATCGAACCGCTACCCGAAACCGTACAGCAATTTCTGACGGATGTTACAGAACGATCGAATAGTTTGCAAGATGCAGGAACTGTCAAGTTAATCGAATGTGCTAACGCCCATTTAGCAGTGTTGATTGCCAATGATTCCCGTACCAAAAAATTCTGTCAGCTAGCTGGCGCTAGCACTTTAGCAGTTCCATTATCCCAGGAAAGTAAGTTTCGCAACGCCCTGCGGCAGATCGGCTACGTCTTACCCCAGCGGGATAAATAATACACCTGATACTATTAGTGTCAAAAATCACCCAAAAACCTTTTTATCTTTCGTTTATAGCTGAGTCCTGATCCCCCTAAATCCCCCTTAAAAAGGGGGACTTTGAGTATTTGTAGGGTGCGTCGCTGGCGATAAATCCTAAAAAAAGATCGACAATCTCAATCGCGACGCACCTTATAACATGGACTGGAGCAAATAAACCAAACTTTTCTGTTCTAACAAACTTATTCCGTCTTCCTTCTTCCGTCTTCCTTCTTCCCTCTTCCTTCTTCCGTCTTCCTTCTTCCTTCTTCCTTCTTCCGTCTTCCTTCTTCCCTCTTCCTTCTTCCTTCTTCCTTCTTCCTTCTTCTTATGAATTATGTTCCCGAAAATGCTTTGATCGTGCAAAGCGATCGCTCAATTTTACTAGAAGTTCACGCCCCAACAGCACAACAGGCGCGAGAAGCGATCGCCCCCTTTGCCGAATTAATCAAAAGTCCCGAACACATCCACACCTATCGCATCACGCCCCTCAGCGTGTGGAATGCGCGGGCGGCGGGAATGCCAGTTGAAGACGCGATCGCAGCTTTGCGAAAGTATGCCAAGTATCCGATTCCTGACTCCGTAGCGCAGGAAATTGAACTGTTAGGGGCGCGGTATGGATTAACTGTAATTGAAAGAATCGATGCGGCTAGCCCCGATTTACAACTGCGAATTGCCGATTTGCCGCTAGCGGAATTGCTGGTAAGGGACGATCGCGTCAAACCAATGTTGGGCAAGCGTATCTCCGATCTTTGCTTTCAAGTCGATGCCGGGAATCGCGGCGTACTCAAGCAAGCTTTACTAGCGGTGGGCTATCCGGCAGAAGATTTGGCTGGATATGTCGAGGGTGCCGAATTAGGGATTTCTTTGCGCGATCGTACTCTAACAGATTTGCCCTTTAAGCTGCGTGCTTATCAACAAGAAGCAGCAGAGGCATTCTATCAGGATGGGGAGGTAAAAGGTGGAAGTGGGACGATCGTCCTACCGTGCGGGGCTGGTAAAACGATAGTCGGGATGTTAGCCATGAGTTTGGTAAAGCAAAAGACACTCATCCTCACCAGCAGTTTGACTTCAGTGCACCAGTGGCGCAGGGAAATATTAGACAAAACGAGTTTAACTGAGGATGCGATCGCTGAGTACAGCAGTGTCACCAAACAGACGGCTGCTGTCACCCTATCGACTTACCAAATGCTAAGTTATCGATCGAATAAAGATGATGAATTCCCGCATTTTGAGTTATTTAACGCGCAATCGTGGGGACTGATTATTTATGATGAAGTCCATCTATTACCTGCACCGATATTTCGGATCACCGCTGAATTACAAGCACGACGCAGGTTAGGTTTGACTGCGACATTGATTCGCGAAGACGGGAAAGAAGGCGATGTATTCACGTTGATTGGGCCCAAGCGCTATGACGTACCTTGGCGCGAATTGGAAGGACAGGGATTTATTGCCACTGCCAATTGTACGGAAATCCGCGTCGCCCAAAATGAGGCGGAAAAAATGGAATATGCCCTAGCGCCCCGCCGCAATCAGTTTCGGATTGCTGCGGAAAATCCGGGTAAGTTGGATGTGGTGCAAAGTTTGTTGCAAAAGGAAGCGGGACATCGTATTTTAATTATCGGTGAGTTTCTGGAACAGTTGGATGCGATCGCCAAAATTACGGAATTGCCTCTGATTACGGGGAAGACAAAACAGGCTGAGCGCGATCGGTTATACGAAGCATTCCGTCACAAAGAAATTCCCGGATTAATTCTATCTCGCGTGGGCAATTTTGCCGTCGATTTACCCGATGCCGATGTGTTGATTCAAGTATCGGGAAAGTATGGTTCTCGCCAAGAAGAAGCGCAGCGCCTGGGACGAATTCTCCGCCCGAAATCCGATGGACATACTGCGAGTTTTTATACATTAGTCTCGCTACAAACTTGCGAGGAAGATTTTGCCCGACACCGCCAACTCTTCCTCACCGAACAGGGCTACAACTATCGCATAGAAGTTCAAAAAGATGTTTAGTCAGCGATCGATAAATTCTTGGTAAAACTGCTCATGCAAACCTAAGAAATTATCCATCCCCTCCTTGGTCAGATACCCGCTATTCTTACCAGTGTGCGGGTTTGTTACGTAGCTATAAATTGTTTTTGAAACATTAGGATTCTCGCTCCACCTAATGTTGAACGCTGCATAGTCTGGGAAAAAGGTCATTTCTGCATAAGCATCAATGTGGTCATGTATCCACCATGCCAATGCTGTCCAATCTTGAGTGCGTTCATAGTAAGGGATGAATGATGTAACAACAATACATGCTGTTGCTCCCATATACCCATCTGAATCTTTTACGTCCCAGATATGTTCTGCATAGTTGGCCTCATTACTGGCACAGTTGTACTGATTTTTATTCTCTGCTCCTTTGGCGTTCACCGCACAAGAACGATAGGCTGAGCGGATACTAATCCGACCAAGCGCATCTTGAATTGGTTCAAGCACCCTCTCACACAAATTCTTTCCTGCTGCGATCGCCAAATCAGGATCGCTAGGAATGTTAGGGATATCTTCAATTTGAGAGATTTCTGAATAAAGAAACTCACGCATGAAAAAACTCTTAGAGAGTTGAACCCGTCCTAGCTTTTCCAAAGCTTTAACAGTTTGTGGTTTTCTCATAGAATGAACTACAGTAATTAGAGGTGAATAGCTTAATGTTAAACACTGGCAGATAATTTAGAAGCATTGTTTCAGCCAAAAGCGGAGCCAGCTAACTTATAATTGTACCGCAGATGCGATACAATACATAATAAAGTCTAAAAATACCGCAACTTGCCCATGTCTGTCCACCCCTTCTTACCTCCGTCGGAATCTTCTGTTCTCGATCGACGGCGCACCACCAGACTCAAACATCTTACTCGTCGCAATTAAAAAAGCGATCTTTGATTACATATTAGACTATTTACTTTCACAATAAGGGACATCCACAAGACATGGGAGCTGAAGAGGTTCGTGCTGAGCTTTCCTAACCTAAATTCTGGAATATCGAATGTCTAGACGCGATAATTTACATTCCTCCCTGCGTCGCACCCTCGAAAAAGACGGGTGGACAATTACGGACGATCCTTTAGTCTTAGTGTTAGAGCAGACTCTTTTGAAAGCCGACTTAGGAGCAGAAAAGTTTTTCAGTGCCGAAAAAGAAGGGCATAAAATCGCTGTTGAAATCAAAGACTTTGATTCACCATCAGTCATTAGCGAACTGGAAAAAACGATGGGACAACTTCAGCTTTACCAATGGGCATTGGAAAACCAAGAACCGGAGCGTCAGTTGTTTTTAGCAGTGAGCCAAGCGATCTACATTAAGCACTTTCAAAAACCGATTTTTCAGTTAGCCGTCCAGCGAAATAAAATCAATTTATTAGTTTACGAACCAAGTCAAGAGGCGATTCTCCAATGGATAACTCACTAACCTATGCAGACATTCTCAAAAAAACCCTGCAAGAAGCAACTCGCGCGCAACCCCGTTTACAGGCGATCGAGCTTTACTCCGTCTGTGATGTCGATTCGGGTCACTTTCTGGTTCTGGCGACAGGCTGGGATAAACAGCGCTGGATTGACACGATTCTGTTTCATGCTCGTTTAGTTGACGATCGAGTTGTAATTGAAGAGGATAACTTTGAGGAAGGTCTAAGTCGATCGCTGATTGAGTCTGGTATAAAATCAGAGCATATTGTGACTAGCTCTTTTCCTGTTGCAAAAAGCTAAAATTGATTGGTAAGGGCGATCGCACGCAGACCGAGCAAGTCAGCTATAATCGTATAAGTACATTAATTTTACTATTAGTGTCAAACTCCCATGAACCAACCAGCAAAAACTTTCACATATCCAGTGATTTTTTTGAGACTCGGCAATCTCGAAAAAAAATTATTAGAAAATCTGCAACTGCTTCCAACAGAAAAACGACAGGAAGTTCTGGATTTTGTGCAATTTCTTGTACATCAAGCACAAGTAAAACCGTCACTAAATGAAAGTTCTGAGTCCAATTTTTTGCAAACAGAGCCATCGCATCCCAAGCGCTCGTTTATTGAGTTTTTGAGTTGCGTATTAGAATCCCCTCCAATACTAAAACCGTTTGTAGAGATAACAACCCAACAAGATTTAACCGCTGCCCAATTAACAGAGTTTTTTGCAGTCAACAGCGAAGAATATTTAATTGACTCAGCTATTACTCGTAGTCACGATGCTTTTTTGAAAGGCTACGCACCCGAAGACGAAGGACTCTATGACGACTATTGAACCGGGTGATTTTTGGGTGGCAAATATTCCCTTTACAAGTGGCGCAGGCTTTAAAAAACGTCCCGTACTTTTACTGTGGTTAGATGGCGAGGATGTAGTAGCAGCAGCCGTTACTTCTGCAAAACCTCGCACCCAAACTGATGTATTACTTAATGATTGGTCGGCTAGCGGTTTGCGCGTTGCTTCAACAGTGCGTTTGTCTAGATTAGATTCTCTGGAGAAGTCTTTGTTGTTAGGGAAAATCGGGCAAATTTCTCAACCGGATGCAGCAGAAGTGAAACGAGTCTGGGATTTGTACGTTAAGCCTCAATTCTAATGATAGTTCGATCGCCCGCCCCTCAACTGGGTCCTCCCATCCCCCAACCCCGCACAATACTTAATAAAAACTTTACAAAACTTACCCGATCGCCCAACATGGGTTAGAGTTATCCTAGAAAATCCAGCAATCCTGCAAAGCGTCAACCTTCTCGTCACTTATCCAGTTTCGATGACTCAAACCCAAAGCACCAAAACCGCCACCGCACCAGCAATTTATTCCTTGACAATTGCTCCCGCCTGTGTATTGCGAGGTCGATCGGCCATCGCACAAGCCGGAGATGCGATCGCCCGTTTCGGAAAGCGGCCGCTAATCGTCGGCGGCAGTAACTCCCTCGCCGCCGCCCAACCCTACCTGCAACCAATCCTCGAACAGCAGCAGTTACAATCCGCCGAAACAGCATACGGCAAGGATTGCAGCGAAACCAGCCTCGAAACCCTCCGCGCAGCAGCCCAAACCCATGAAGCCGATTTCATCATCGGTGTAGGCGGCGGCAAAGCCTTAGACGCAGCCAAACTCGTCGCTTATAAGTGCAAAATCCCGATCGTCACAATACCCACATCAGCCGCCACCTGTGCCGCTTGGACAGCCCTTTCTAACATTTATTCAGAACAAGGTGCATTCCAATACGATGTCACATTAGCCAGATGTCCCGACTTATTAATACTCGACTACGGCTTAATTCAAACCGCACCACAGCGGACATTAGTAGCAGGAATTGGAGATGCGATCGCCAAATGGTACGAAGCATCAGTCAGCAGCGGACACTCCGAACAAACACTGATTATTTCGGCCGTTCAACAAGCTAGAATACTGCGCGATATATTATTCCAAAAATCAGCCGCCGCCCTCAAAGAACCCGGTACCGAAACCTGGCAAGAAGTCACAGATGCAGCCGTATTGCTAGCAGGAGTAATCGGCGGAATTGGTGGTGCCCAATGTCGCACCGTCGCCGCCCACGCCGTCCACAACGGCCTAACTCATCTATTAGCAAGTCACGGCACATTGCACGGCGAAAAAGTTGCCTACGGCATTTTAGTACAACTGCGACTAGAAGAAATGCTGCAAAACAATCAACTCGCCGCTAGCGCCAGACAGCAACTGCTAAAATTCTACGCCGAGATTGGATTACCCCAAACTTTAGACAACCTCGGACTCGGAGACATTACCATAGCAGAATTACAGCGCGCCACCGATATCGCCTGCAATCCCAATTCCGACATCCACCGACTGCCTTTTAAAGTTGTTCCCCAACAATTAATGGCAGCGATGGTTTCTACCACCGCACCTGTGGGAGAATTAAAGATTAAGAATTAAAACAGTTTGTAGTAAGGACTAAAGTCCTGAAAAGGCTGTGCTAGCAAGGACGAAAGTCCTTACTACAAACCAGGAAAACTGACAACTGACAAAAAATAAATGACCTTGGATTGGATTACCCCTGCTGACAGGTTGCAAAAACTACCGCCCTACGTATTTGCCCGTCTCGACGAACTCAAAGCCCGCGCCCGCGAACAAGGACTCGATTTAATAGACTTAGGAATGGGAAACCCCGACGGTGCCACTCCTCAACCAGTAGTAGAAGCCGCCGTCGCAGCCATCCAAAATTCTGCAAATCACGGCTATCCACCCTTTGAAGGAACTGCCAGTTTTCGCCGTACTATTACTAAATGGTACAGCCGCCGCTACAATGTTGAACTCGATCCAGAAAGCGAAGCATTGCCTTTGTTGGGTTCTAAAGAAGGTTTAGCACATTTTGCGATCGCCTATATCAATCCAGGGGACGTAATATTAGTACCGAGTCCCGCTTATCCCGTATTATTTCGCGGGCCAATCATTGCCGGTGCAAAAGTTCACAACATCATCCTCAAACCAGAAAATGACTGGGTAATTGACTTAGCGGACATTCCCGACAGCGTAGCCGAACAAGCCAAAATACTTTATTTCAATTATCCCAGCAATCCGACTGGAGCAACTGCACCCCGCGAATTTTACAAAGATATTGTGGCTTTCGCGCACAAACATCAAATCTTGCTGGTTCACGATTTGTGTTATGCGGAATTAGCCTTTGACGGCTATCAACCGACAAGTTTATTAGAAATTCCCGGCGGTAAAGAAATCGGTGTCGAATTTCACACCATGTCCAAAACCTACAATATGGCCGGCTGGCGCGTCGGTTTTGTAGTAGGAAATAGCAAAATTATCCAAGGTTTGCGGACATTAAAAACTAACCTAGATTACGGTATATTTTCCGCTTTGCAAACAGCAGCAGAAACAGCACTGCAATTGCCCGATAGTTACTTGCACGAAGTGCAAAATCGTTACAGAACTCGCCGGGATTTCATGGTGGAAGGATTGGCAGAATTAGGGTGGAATATTCCTAAACCTCTGGCTGCAATGTATCTTTGGGTTCCCTGCACTCCCGGCATGAGTTCGACTGATTTTGCCCTGAATGTTTTGCAGCAAACGGGTGTTGTGGTGACTCCTGGCAATGCTTTTGGGCCGGGCGGCGAAGGATATGTGAGAATTAGTTTAATTGCAGATTGCGATCGACTGGGAGAAGCATTGCGGCGCATGAAACAAGCTAATATTCGCTATTAGTCAGTAGTCATTGGTTATTGGTTATTGGCGATCGGCCGCTCTCTCTGCATCAACTCATTATTATGTTAAGGATGACACTCATTACCCCCTAAACATAATAATGAGATTAACAAGCTCAGGCGCATACAAATTTTACAGTCAAGTTTGATGAAATTATTGTGGGGTGTCCCGCCCGCCCGAAAAATACAACGCAAGGTGCGGGACAGCCTAGTGTGTAGGATGCCCCAGAGCAGAATAAACCTGTTAAAATTGAAATAATCAATCTCCGACGCACTCTACAAGTTGATTTAAGAGTCACTCTTTATTTTGTGGTCAGGTTTAAAACATCCGTGGATGTACGATGTCCGACGCCGTGCCTCCTTAGTTATACTTAACAAAGATCATTAAGGAAGCATTTTTGCCATGCCCGTAATTGAATCTAAGTTAAACAACATCCGCAACCTTTTACAAGAATTAGGCAACTCAGTCTCTAGCTTAGTCAACTCGTCCCCGGATGTTTTTGCTGATTCGGGGATTCAATCTTGCCTACAGGATTTTTTAACTGTTTATCAAGAAGCCGTCCAACGCCTAGAAAATCCTAGTTTTCGGATTGCTACTCTGGGCACAACTTCCTCTGGAAAGTCAACGATTGTTAACGCGCTGATTGGTCGAAAAATCGCACCGATTGAAGCCGGAGAAATGAGTGGGGGTGTATTAACCATCAAACATTCTCAAGAACAGAGATTAATGATTGCAGAAACGGAAGATGCTGCTTGGGATACTGGTGAATGGACGGGATTAAGCGATGAGGATTTATACCAGCGAATTAGCACCGTGATGCACTCCTATCACGCGGCGCGGAAAAAGCGTGAGTATGTTGCGCCACAAATAACCGCTCATGTTCCTCTTTTACCTGCTTGTCATGCTTCTTTGCTAGATTTACCCACCGGAATCGGAGTTGAATTGATTGATTTACCGGGATTGAAATCTGTTCAAGACCGGGCTAACTTAGCAACTATCCAAAAGCAACTTAATAAAGCTTTTAGTTTAGTGGCTTTAGACTATATGCAGGTAGATGATGAGAACCGAAAACGCTTATTAGAAGAATTAAAGAAAGTTGTCGAAGAGCTACAAGGTCGCACAGATTCGATGATTTTTATCTTAAATCGGGTTGATAACCGAGGAGCCGATGATTTACCCCTATCAGAGCGGATTGATAAGTTAAGAGAAGAAATTAAAGAGGTCTTATCGCTTCCAGAACTTCCTGATGTTCTGCCTTTTAATGCTCGTCTTTTATATTATGCTCAGTGTGCTTGGGGTTCAGGAGCTTTTAACGAACCGTCAGTGATCAGTCAGGAGATACGGTTAAAACTCCTTAAAGCTATGTTTCAAGACTGTGCAGGAGTTATTAAATTAAATACTAAGGAGAAGCGCGATTTAAAGAATTGGTTTCGCGATATTGAAGATCGGGTAGAAGACAATAAGACTATTGATGATGAAACCATGCGGCAAATTCTCCACTCTTCTTTAGAATGGAGTGGAGGTAGAGAACTTTGGGATCGTTTCCGTGTGCGGGTTCAAGAATCATTTGCTGAATTGGTAATACTTCCTGCATTGTTGGAAGTATTCGCCAATTACAATGCTTTAGCACAATCTCTGGAAATTATCATTAAAACGAGAAAAATTTACAATCCAGAACAGGTTAAGCAAGAACAGGTTAAGCAAGAAAGAGATAACCTTGCTAAAATTCGTCAAAATTTACATAAAAATATACAAACAATTGGCAAAGAATTTAATGGAGAAGTTAAGGAATTAATCGAAAAGCTTAAGGAAAACAACCCTACGACTAATGATCAACTTGTACAAGATGCGGTAAAAAAAGGGCGTAAGGGATTTGAGCCGATTTATGATGCTGTTCGAGAAGTAGAAGGAGATTTAATTAAAGTTTTAATTATTCCTGTTTTTGATGCTTTTAAAAATCATCAAGGAGCTTTTGAACTCAGAGATAAACTAGGGGAAGTAACATCCCCCCCATTAGCTGATGATATTTCTAAAGCCTATGATCATGTTAGTCGTAGACTCAGTACATTTTCTTCTGAGTCAGAAAACTTAGTTAAGCGTATACGGGCTGATGATGATAAGGGGAAAAAAGAACTTGAAGATGATGAACGCTATGTTCGCTTGCTATATCACACGATGAGAGAAGCTATGTCGGCAAGGGCAGAGTTTGTTCTACAATCAAAAGCAAAACAGTTTGAACAAGCTTTAGAATCATTAGTTGAGGAACAAGTTAAGAAACTAAAACTTTTTCTGACCGAGGGCATTTTTTACTCGATTAATCTTGAAAAAGCAGCCCTCAGTAATTTACGCAAAAAGCTAGCTCAACACTTACCAAATTTACCAGAAAAATTTTTTGAATTGCCAGATAATATCCAGCAAAACCGTTCAAAAAAAACAGAAGTAGTGCGACAAAAAACAGAAGACGAAACACCCACCAAAACAGAACAGGAGAAGTATGAAAAATCTTATAAGGAAGGGTCTTGCTTGAAAACAACAAAAACGAGAACAAAAACACGACCTGTAACTCGTACTTACCAAGAATCAGTAACTCGTGATATTACCCAAGATGTTGAATACCTCGAACTTTTCCTTCCGTCTTCAGGCTTAATGGCAAAACAATGGTCAAGTGGAATTGAGAAAGGGAAAGGGAGTTTGTGGGATATTTTGCTTGAGTGGATTCTCCAACGGTTAGATTATGTTAGCGATATCTTTAAAGAATCCGTTGATGAGATTACCAATCTAGCTGAACGTGCTTTGCAGCAAGAATTAAGTATTATTGAGGGCAATTTTGAGCAAAAAAAACTGTTTTGGCGTGAGTTTGAAGATAAAAAATATCATGCAACAGCAGATTGTGAAAAGTTACAAAAAATTTTTCGTCAGTGAAGCAAGTTTTAAACCTAATGAAATTCAGGAGTTAAAAAATGGAATCTAGGGATATGGAGAGTTTATTAATAGTAGTAGTAGTATTAGTAGGAGGAACAGTAGTAGTAGGAGCAGTATTAGGAGTAGGAGTAGTAGTATTAGCAGTAGGAAGAGCAGTAGGAAGAGGAGCACTTGTTTTCAAGAAACAAAAAGGACAAAAATTACCAAAGCCAACTTCTAGAGAAGATTTTAATCATCAATCTACGCCAGTTGAAACTCCTCTAGATCAGGAAAATTCTCAAGAATCTTCAATTTTAGTTTTAGTCGTTTCTGCCTCGCACGCAGAGTTTCTTAAATCGCTCAAAGACAAAAAGCATATTGATGTTAGTGAGGGAGAACAACTTTACCAAATTACGAGATATTTAGGGCTAGGAACTGACACTCAACTTTCTGGAAACCGACCTGATATCGATAAGTATTCAGTGGGCCGAGCCGAATCAGAATATAACATTTACTTGGTTTATATTGAACTCAAGCAAGATGACGAAGGATTTAAGCCTAATGTCAATCAACTCGATAGATTCGATGCTTTTCGTAAGTTAGCTGATTTAGCAGTTGATGTTAAAGTGTCTGATAGATTGCAAATAGAAGCCTACGAAAACCTTGAAGTTTATAATCGCTAAACAGGAGAAAGTAAAATGCTGATTGAGGCCACTCTTTTAGTTAAAGATCCAGAAATTATCAAGGGTTTACTTGATGGTTCCATGAAACGCTATGGAAGCGTTATTAGATGGGCTGCGGGAACTTTCAAGGCTGGTCAAATTGTCCGCCATTTAGCCGAAACTCCCGGACTGACTAGCAAACTGATGACTGTTCCATTTGATCCCATTGTGGCAGGAATTGATGTTATTGGTCATGCGCTTAACTATCATAAATTAATAGGTGTTGATCATAAATTAATCGGTATCGATAGTAAATTAATCGGTATCGATAGTAAATTAATCGGTATCGATAGTAAATTAATCGGCTTTGAAAAAACCTTATCCTCAGTGATGGGGCTAAGTCAAATTGCTGCCGCCGCAAGTGTTTTAAACCTTGGTATCAGTATTGCTGGCTTTGCCTATATGGGATCTAAACTGAACCAAGTACAAAAAACTTTAGGTCACATTCATCAGTCAATGGAAGAAGGCTTTAACCGTGTTAAAGCTGGCTTAAATCGGATTGATAATCGCTTAGATATTATCTCTGAACAATTGGCATATCTGTATTTATTGGTAGAAGACAGCCACCAAAAGCAAAAAAGCCTCGCGAAAGCTATTTCCAATCTTCATCAAGCCATGCTAATTAAAGAAATTACAGCTTTAAAAGCTGAACTTGACGATCGCTCTCGTTTTCCTGATGAATCACCGAGATCGGCCATTAAAACAGCTTCTAGGGTGGGATTATTTCTCAGTAATCAAGCAATGCAAGCTACCCCAGAATTAGATGCTGAAATTATGCTTAATGCTGATGTTTCTATTCAAGGTTGGGCTGTAGCCATAGCAACAGAAGCCAATCTTCTCTTAGAAATAGGGAAACATCAAGAAGCTAAAGAATTACTGGCGTTACAAATCCCCCAATTTAAACAAGTCGCGGAAAGATGGGGTAAGGCACTAATCAATGATGAAAACACTTATCTATCTACTGCTTATCGCTTTACTAATTCTCGGTTTAAAAACCATATTGCCTCAGAACGAGTAGAAAGAATTACGGAAATATCACCAAGCGATCGCACTTTATCTCCTGACCAAATCCGACGCAAAAAAAATTATGTTGATGTAGAGTTTGAAATGTCCTATAGTTCTGCTAAATTTGATCAAACATGGACACATCGCCAAATTGCTGTAGCTGAATATTTGGATGGATTGAGTGAACTTTTAGCCAGATTAGAGGGTTTAGAATCGTTTGCAAATCTGTGCGAAAGTAAAGGTGTTAAAAGCAGCCGTGAAATTCTGCCAGGGGATGGCGCTGAACCGGGCATATACATACTACCCAGCACATAGGGTAGGGTGCGTCAGAAGCCCAAACCCTTATTTTATCAATCTATAACTTGCTCTGACGCACCCTACAAATGACTGATAACTATAACGTTTGAATTTGCTCAATCACCCAATCAAAAGTTTGCATAACTTGCTTGAGGGCAGATTCGTCTTGCAAAGTAAACAAAGCCAGACTCGGCGACCTTCTCTCACCCGGTTCTATAGGCAGCGACAGACCGATCGAACTCAGCTTACTTCTCAATTCCAGCCAATTTTGTTCCGCATTAAAAGGCGACTGGGAACCATAATTATCAGCAGAAATCTCCATTCTACCAGCAATATCTACAGTGAATAACTGATAGGGTTTTCTTCCCTTTTGAGGCAATTGAGCGGCGAAACCGCCGTAGGCATCCCCCGTTCCCCAGTGGATTTGAACTTCGGGTTCTTGACTTTTTGCCCACAAGTAAATTGCTTTTGCCATTTGCGCCTCGTCCGCGCCTCGTCTAGCTTTGATTTCCGCAAAAAATGAAGATTCATCCCAGCGCCTTCTTTCGCGCGTTGCGCTGGATTTTTTCTGCTGTGCTTCGGCTGTCTGACCGATGACTCTAGGAACCAGCGTTTTCAAACCATCTTCACTTACATACTGCTTAATTTCCAGGGCCAAAACTTCAACCGGGTCCATTTGTTCGTTGAGAAATTCCACAACTCGGCGCATTTCAGCGGAAATCTCGTCAGCTACAAACACTAAGCGAATTTTACCCGCTTGCAAATTAGTTTTAACTTTCTGCCAAAATAGGTCTTCATTAGCATCCGCACCGAGAAACTCTTCAAAAATCTGTTCGGGATCGCGACCCCGATCGCGACAATTAGCTTCAAACAGAGCAATAATTGAATCGACCGGCCAGTAAACCAACGCATTAGCAGCATAGTCGATCGACTGACCCAAAACTTTTTGCCGGAGTCCGGCATTAGGAGTTCGCCGGACATCCACCAAAGTAGGAACTGCATTTTGGTCCAGAAACAAATGATCCAGCGACCACTGCACCGCTGTTTCCTCATCGCTGGGTGCAGCTTCCCGCGAAATTAACAGCCACCTCCGCGCCGTAGCCCGATCGATTTGGTCTCCCGCTATCAAGTTAGGATAAGTTACTAGCAAATCTTGTAACTGGTCTTCCGAGTCGTAGGGCTGTTCCATCATTTCTACCAGCCTGTCGTCGTCCTGAATCAGATAAATACCTCCAGCCATGCAAGCCCACCTACTTAATTTTAGATTTTAGATTTTAGATTTTAGATTTTAGATTTCAGGCTTAGTTATTAGTCTTCAGTCTTCAGTCCGCAGCCAATAATTTGTGAAGGTCGAAGGCCTTGGTCAGAATTCAATAAAAATTTTGAGTTCAATAATTTTTATTGTTTGTTAATTCCACCAAAAAAACCTTCTGACTGATGACTGATGACTGATGACTAATCACTAATGACTAATCACTCATACAACCAGTAAATACTCGCTGTGCCGGCCCGGTCATGTAAATCCGCCCAGAAACTTCTGCCCATTCGATTTCCAAAACGCCGCCTGGGAGTTCAACCGCAGTTACCCGATCGCACTTCCCTACCAACACCCCAGCTACCACAGCAGCACAAGCACCAGTCCCACAAGCTAGAGTAACACCCGCGCCTCTTTCCCACACCCGCATTTTTACATAGTCTGAACGTACCACTTGAATAAATTCCGTATTGGTACGCTGCGGGAATGCTTTGTTGTGCTCGAATTGAGGCCCGACAGTTTCTAAAGCAACAGCCGCAACATCCTCTACAAAAGTAATGCAGTGAGGATTACCCATGCTGACACAGGTAACAGACCAAGATTTATCGGCAACTTCGATCGGCACATCTATAGCTTTAGCATCCGCTGCAGCCAAAGTTGTCGGAATTTCCGCCGCCAGCAGCCGGGGAACCCCCATATCCACCTTCACCTGACCGTCCGATCGCAATTCCGGGCTAATCACACCAGCCAGAGTGTGGATGCGGTACTGAGTTTTCGCCTCTGACCCTTCCAAATCGGCGATAAACTTAGCCAAACAGCGAATCCCGTTGCCGCACATTTCCGGTTCCGAACCGTCGGAGTTAAAAATCCGCATGGTATAGTCAGTGTCGTTTTGACCCGGAAGAGCAAATATCACACCGTCTGCGCCAATCCCGAAATGTCGATCGCACAAATCCACAGCTTGTTCTGGCGTGATCATCGGTTCTGACGAGTGGCGGTTGTCAATCAGAATAAAATCATTTCCCAGTCCGTGATACTTCGCAAACTCGATCGGCATAAAAACAAACCTCTTTTGGTTAAAACTGATTAGATAATTTGATGACCAAATTACCCATTTCCCAGTATTATAAAACTTTATGCAATTTATAGTCCTTTATAGTGAAATATAAACAAATATAATATTTATAACTCCACAGGGATATCTAATTAATGCTGATGTCAATGGCTCAATGAATATCTGTCTAAAACTAGCCGCCAACTGGTTTCTCCCTCATGGAGTAGAAGCGCTTGTAATTCTGCCAGTACGGGTTAAACGGTATAAACAGAAGAATATGGTTTAAGGTAATATTTGACTATATTTTTCTGAACTATGTCTGAATTTGAAACCGGATTGCCCAGCGTTCGCTTAATACAAAGCTACATCAAAGACAAAAAACAGGTGGAGATCAAACTCGTTACCGGCGACTTAGTAGCTGGCAGAATTTTTTGGCAGGATAATAGCTGCATTTGCCTCCTCGATCCCTCAGAAACACAAATTCTGATCTCGCGACCAGCAATTGCTTATCTCAAACCCAACGGCTGAGAGTGGGGCATGGGGCATGGGGCATGGGGCATGGGGCATGGGGCATTGTTAGCTGTTAACTGTTGACTGTTGACTGTTGACTGTTGACTGTTAACTGTTGACTGTTGACTGTTGACTGTTGACTAATGCCAACTGCCAACTGCCAACTGCCAACTGCCAACTGACAACTGCCAACTGCCAACTGACAACTGACTAATCGCTAAACAGCTTTTCGATGACTTGGGCCTTGACCAAAGGCACCTTTAAAGCAGGTTGCGGCACCGGTGGTGAGGCCGTCCGCTGCATCAAGCCGAGCTCGTAGAAGCCACCGCACAGCAGCAAACGATCGCCTTCTTGCAAATTGGTAGTTCCGTCGGGCCAGCGAGTAAATTTCCCTTCCCGGCGGATCGCCCGCACCTGCACCCCGTACTGGCTAAGCAAATCTACCTCTGACAGTTTTTTGCCCGCCCAAGGGCTGTTTGCTGGCAGCCTCAGCCACTGGCAAGAACTGTCGCCCTGCGGTACTGCAACTTCCCCCTTCGCCAGCAACTCAAAACTGATGAGTTCTTCCGGTTCTCCCACTACAAAAAGTCGATCGCCCGAGTGCAAAGCTGTCTTGCCGTTAGGATAATCAATTTCCTCGCCATTCTCGCGGACGATCGCCATCACGCTGACCCCTGTCAACTGTCGCAGGTTAGTTTCTTCCAGAGTCATGCTGGCAATGGGAGAACCTGACGGCAAGCTGTACCACTCGCTGTTCATATCTCGAACCGCCACTTTCAAATCCCGCGAAACCGCCAAAGGTTCGCGCGCGGGCCGCAATTCGAGATAGCGGCTGCTGCGAATTTGCTGCACTTCCCGCCCGATCGCCATTGCCGAGATCCCAATACTAGCCAACAAGTGGGCAGACAGTTCTAAACTCGCCTCAAACTCCGGCTGCACTACTTCCCAGGCCCCCAGTTGGTAAAGCAGTTCGATGTCTTTATCTTGGTTGGCCCGCACCACAATATCCAAATCCGGGACTAATTCTAAAGCCCGCTTCAGACACAAGCGAGTGCTCATGGGATCGGGAAGGGCGATCGCCATTGCTTTTGCCCGTTCCACCCGGGCGGCTTCCAATACGTGCAAGCTGGCAGCATTCCCGTAAATGTAAGGAATTCCTTGCACTCTGCACTCTTGAATTCTACTTTCTGACTCGTCAATCACCACAACTGAACAGTTGCGGCTTTGCAGCATTTTGACTAAAATTCTGCCGACTCGCCCGTAGCCGCAAACCACAACATAATTTTGTTCCGGCAAAGTTTCAGCTATTGCCACAGGTTGAGATGTTTCGTCAAAATAGCGCTGCAAAGGCCCGAAATTTTCCGCCCATTTCAATAACTGCGGCACGCTTCTCAATACAAACGGAGTTAGCACGAGGGTGACGGCTGTCGTTCCTAAAATTAACAGGTAAACGTTCCGCGAAACCAGCCCCATAGCTTGGCCAGCACTAGCGAGTACAAAGGAGAATTCTCCTATTTGAGCTAAGCCCAAACCTGCGATTAATGCTGTTTTTAGCGGATAGCCAAATAGTCGGACGATCGGCGTTATAATCAAGAATTTGCCGACAAATACTATAAATACCAGTCCCAGAATTACTTCTAGATGGTTCCACAGAAACATCGGGTCAATTAACATTCCGATGGTGACAAAAAATAAGGATGCAAAAATATCTCGCAAAGGCTCGACATAAGTTAGAGTTTGGTCGGCATATTCCACCTCCGAAATCATTAAACCCGCCACAAATGCGCCCATCTCGATCGAAAAACCCAAATATTCTGTCAGCAGCGCAATCCCTAAAGCCAAAACCACAACTCCCAGCAAAAACAGTTCCCGACTTTCTGTTTGCGCGAGGTATCGCAGCAACTGCGGTACCATCCAAATGCCGGCGACTACAGCACCGACAGCAAATAACCCGATCCGCAGCAGGGCCCACGCTACCGTCATGCCGATCTCTTCTGCTGGCTGATTGAGGGCCGGCAAAACTGCTAGCATTAGCCCCAAAGCCAAATCTTGAACTACTAATATTCCCAGCATGACTTGACCGTGGGAAGTACCGGATTCATTGCGTTCCATCAAGCATTTCAGGACGACTGCTGTCGAGGAAAGTGACAGAATCGATCCTAAAAACACGCCTTGAGCGGGCGATTCTACCCACCCTACAGCCAAGGAAATTGCAGTAGTAATGGCGATCGTCAGCACAATTTGCAAGCCCCCCCCGCCCAAACTAATGGCTTTTACTTTCTGGAGTTCGGCGAAAGAAAATTCCACTCCCAAGGCAAATAACAGAAAGGCAACCCCAAATTCAGCCAGGGTGTCTACCTGAATTAATTCTTTAATCAGCCCCAAACCTGCCGGCCCAACTACGATCCCTCCCAGGAGGTAGCCGAGAATTACCGGCTGTCGCAATAGCGATGCAAAGAGTCCTCCTGCTGCGGCAGCAGCGAGAACTAGAACTAAGTCAACGATCAGTCGGAAGTCTTCTTGCACAAGTTTATGAAAAAAGTATAAAGTTATATTATAGTATCTAATGTGTTGACTATGTTTAGCGCGTTGACTATAGTTGAGGGACAAGCGCAACAGTCACTCTTGAACAAGGTATTCTCATGATGACACAGAGTTCCACTCCTCACAAAAAGCTTAAGCTCTTGCAAGTTTATCGAGGGATTGCCGCTGTATTGGTGGTAATGTTTCACCTTAACGAAATCAGCACGGGTATATTAAATCAAGTTACTTTTTTTAATTTATTTCAGGGTGGGTGGAGCGGTGTTGATTACTTTTTTGTATTGAGCGGTTTTATCATGGTGTACGTTCACCGATCGGCGATCGGTAAAAAAGACCAATTAAAATCTTTTTTAGTTAAGCGCGCCGTGAGAATTTATCCCATATACTGGATAATTACTCTGACACTTTTGTGTTTTTTTATAGTAATTCCCGGTTTGGCTAACAATCAAGATTTAGGTTTAGGATACGTAATTGGCTCGCTTCTCTTGATTCCTCAAAATGAACAGCCCATTCTATTGGTAGGTTGGACTTTAATTTACGAATTATATTTTTACTTCCTGTTCAGTATAGCTATCTGGTTGAAACCAAAACATTCTGTACCGATACTTTCGACTTGGCTATTTGTCACGATTCTACATTTTTGGAAAATTGTAACATTCCCCAAGTCTTTTGTCTGGCTGGCTCTAGTATTTGGGGGTATGAATCTAGAATTTGTTTTGGGCTGCATGGCTGGGTATATTGTGATTAAATATAACAATAAGATCGGCAAGTACAGGTGGATATTGTTTGGGATAGCAAATTTAGGATATGTTATTTTAGGAATCCTCATCGCCTGGAGAAACATAGAGTTCCGGCGCGTCCCTACTTTTGGAGTGCTAGCAGCTATGTTAATCATTGCTGCTACCTCGATAGACCTCAAGGATTCCCCGAAAATTCCTAATCTTTTAATTTTCTTGGGAGATGCCTCATACTCGATATTTTTGACCCACGTACCGCTGATTTTAGCAATGACAAAAATTTTGCAAAAGGCGAATTTAGGAAAATATTACGACGGTTTCTTTGCTCCGGCTCTACTGGCAGTGTTCGCCGTAGTTTTAGGTGGCATATTCTACTCTTTGATAGAAAAACCATTGACAGTTTTTCTGCGCCAAAATATTGTTGAAAAAATGTTTCCTCCCAAAGCAGAAGGCAGAATCTAAAAAAGCCGAAGGTTTGACGGCGTTGGAAGCTAAGAATCCCGATACTGTCTGCTGTGAAATTAATCTCGTTCTAACGGGTTATTGTTACTTTCGGGTTCCAGCTCCTAAACTGTGATTTTAGTCTTCAAAAACGCACTCACTATAGATATTTGAGCGGTATAATGAAAAGCCCTCGGATGCGCCAGATTATGGGGATTATGGACAGCCATATCTATGCAGCCGCGCTCAAGTCAATTGCCATTGAGCGTTTGATTGTGGCCAGCCACGGGGGTCAAACTAACGAGGATAAGGTGAAAGCTGCCGTAGCACCTGTAAAGACTGCACTAGAGGCGATCGACTCCCTAACTGTAGGACACCCGTATTAGCTCGGTCACGAACTGAGCATTGCCGATTTCTACCTAATTCCAGTCTTTACCTACCTATCCCAGACCGCAGAGTACGAAGCAACGATCGCGCAAACTTCAAAGCTGCGGACTTGGTGGAATGAAGTCAGTCAACTTCCCAGCGTCAAGAAAGTCTGTGCTTGATTGACATCTGTAGCATTTTATAAATCACGGGTTTATAACCATGTCCCATTTATTTGAGCCATTCGATCAACGTGGCGTTAGCTTCCGAAATCGCATTGCAGTTTCTCCCATGTGTCAATATTCCAGTGTTGAGGGATTCGCGAATGATTGGCATCTGGTTCATCTCGTCAGTCGAGCCGTAGGAGGGGCAGGGCTGGTGATGACTGAAGCAGCGGCAGTCGAGCCTGAAGGACGAATTACGGCGCAAGATTTGGGAATCTGGGACGATGCTCACATTGAAATGTTGGCGCGAATCGTCGAGTTAATTCACCGCAACGGTGCGGTTGCAGGAATTCAACTTGCTCATGCAGGTCGAAAAGCCAGTACAGCGCCTCCGTGGGATGGCGGCGATGTGCTTTCGGAATCTCAAGGAGGATGGACTTCGATCGCCCCTAGCGCCATTCCATTTGAACCCGGTACCCCCGCCCCGATCTCTCTGAGTATCGAAGACATTCAGAAGCAGACCACACTCTTTGTCAACGCAGCCCAACGCGCCCTCGAAGCCGGATTTGACGTAATAGAGATTCATGCGGCTCACGGCTACCTACTGCATGAATTTATGTCTCCCTTGAGCAATCAACGGACTGATTCCTATGGTGGCAGTTTTGAGAATCGCATCCGGTTTTTATGTGAAGTCGTAGAAGCGGTGCGAAATGTTTTGCCCGATCAAACACCGCTTTGGGTTCGCATCTCTGTAACCGATTGGGTTCCAAATGGTTGGGACATTGAACAAAGTATTGTACTCAGCTATAAATTAAAGTCACTTGGCGTTGATTTAATCGATTGTTCATCAGGTGCAATTGTACCGGGTGAAAAGATTCCGACGGGCGCAGGTTATCAAACTACCTTTGCCGATCGCATTCGACGCTCCGCCAACATCGCCACCGGAGCCGTTGGTATGATTACTGCACCCGCGCAGGCTGACCACATCATCCGTACAGGTCAAGCAGATATGGTATTACTTGCCAGAGAAATGCTGCGCGATCCTTATTGGCCGATGCGGGCTGCGAAGCAACTACGTCAATCCGTGCCTGCTCCTATTCAATACGATCGTGCTTGGTAATTAAGCGGATTTGCGATCGATTTTGGGTCAGCCGATTTAATCAACTAAGAGGAGTGAATATAGCCTTTCGACGAGCTCTCATATGAGGTACTCATGGCCTCCGTGGCCTCCGTGGCCTCCGTGGGCATACCTCACCACGCTTGAGAACCGCTATAAGTAGGTAGGCGGGAAAAAACCTATTTATGTAACAAAACATTAAGCAGGATAATTCGAGTTAAATTTAACGCGTT
>NZ_JAUBTK010000057.1:0-51051 GCF_036702455.1 Microcoleus sp. D2_18a_D3 | reverse complement strand
AGTCGATTGATGGATATGTGCTGGGCTGCTGATTTTACAACCCAGTCGTTTGAAAAATGTTGGTAATGACAAGCCTTATTAAGGAGGGAAGAAGAGAAGGGGGGATTTTCTCTTACTCCCCCCCTTACCAAGGGGGGGCTGGGGGGGGTTCTTAGCATAATATTTTGGGGTTTAACATCGAGGTGAGTAAATCCTTGCTGGTGAACAAAACTGAGCGCGCTTCCCACTTGTTGAATAATTAGCAAAGCTTTTTCTTCCGACAAAATGTCGTTATCTTCGAGATATTCTGCTAAGTCAATTCCGTCGATTAATTCCATCACCATGCACCACAATTCGATATTTTCCACCATTTCGGGAAACACTTCGTAAACTTGGACGACGTGGGGATGGCTGCACTTGGCTAAAGATAAAGCTTCGTTGACAAATTTGGTTTGGAATTCGCGAAAGTTTGGCTTACCTTGAACGTTGGCATTTAGGGTTTTGATGGCGACTACTTTACCTTCTTTGCGGTTTTGGGCGCGGTAAGTGACACCGAATCCGCCACCGCCGAGGATGGCTTCGATTAGGTATTTGCCTTGGTGCAGTTGTTGTCCGGGGGGCCAGTGCCTCATGATGGGTATGTGAGGAGATGGAGAGGATGGTTTTGATTATAACTGAGACGGGGGGGAGTTTGTTGAGTTTTTTCTTTCTTGTACAGTCTTCTCGATGCCCCCTAGCCCCCCTTAATAAGGGGGGAACAAGAGTTTGTAAGGTGCGTCAGTGCGGAGATTCTCGATTTTTGAGCAGATAACGCATACTGACGCACCCTACAATTTAACGTGACGGTTTATGGTTGAATGAAAATACCGATCGCATTATGAACTCTCGCAGCAGTTGACGGAGGTCGATCGAGCAAACTACCTCCCAAATACAAACTCGTCGAACTTCCCCCATCCAAATTTAAAGCCTCCACAGCACCCATTTGCTGCAATATCTGCGCCAGTTCTGCGAAATTTGGCCCCGCCCCGCCCGCGCGATTGTGCACGGCTACAATCAGCAAATTCCCCGCAGCAGTTCGCCCGATCGCACTTCTAATTGCTGTCTGTCTAACATAGGCATCGCTAAACCCTTCCGCCTTAGCATCCAGCACAACTTGACTGTTTTGTACCAACACCGGCCCGCCGCCGAGAATGTAAGGAAAACGGTTAAATTCAGCAGGAAAAGTGTTAGTTTCTAAACGTAATAAAGTGCCTATGGAGAGTTCAGATGCAGGGAACAAATCGGCACGCCAAGCCAAAATATAACCGTTAGCTGGAATGGGAAAACTTGTTGTTCCCACCGCACCTCCGGGGGATTGACTGACAACTCGATCACCCGCAACTGTCACAACTATTTCATTGCCAGACAACGGAGTATAAGTTGTTCCCCAATCAGAATTGTAGCGACCGATTCCCGGTTGTACGTAGGCACTATTGAGATGAGAAACGGGCAAAGATTGATTTGCGGAGGTAATCAAAGTTTCTTGCAAAGTTAAACGATCGATCGCAAATTCTCCCCGATCGTTCCAGGCGATCGCCCCCCGGTTCAATATCGGCCCGGAAAGCCATTTATTGTCCCGCCGAATTGCCCCTAAAGCTAAGCGATTAATTCGATTGAAAAAACCTGCATTAATCGACGCAGCCGCTCCCGAAATTTCTGCTGTTTGCAATAAAGGTGCAGTGCCTTGACCGGCAGGCGGATTGCTGAGAATTGGTCGAATTTTTACACCAGCTTGACGCGGATTAACTTCTAACCAAACTACCGGAAAACGCGCGGTTCCTAAATTTTGATACTGCTGCCGCCACTGCACACCGGGCGCCCAAACAATGTTTTTTTCTACTAACGAATCTGACCGAATGTCGATAACTAATCGATTGGGATTTCCCAGGCTGAAAACTTGCGGCCGCCAACCTAAAGGAATCGTCACTTTGACTTTGGTTTGAGCGCCGTCAGGTTCGACTTTTAGTGATAGCAATTGTTTGCTGGTTGAGAAAGTCTGCTGAATTATGGCGGGTGCGACTTTGGCATCGATCGCGATCGACCATTCTTGACCGGCGATCGGCGCTGCGGGCGTTATTTGCAGCGGGAGGGCGGGTTTGGTCGGGTCGTCTGGTGTTTCGAGGTTTGGCGCTGCGCGGAGGTTTTGCAGTGGGATAGCGGGCTTTGTGGGGTCGTCCGGGGGGTTGGGTGTGGGTGTCGGCGACGGGCTTGGCGTATTGACAAAGTTGACTTGCCAAGGGGCGGGTCGATCGATATCTACAACAATGCGATCGCCCGATTCTATTTCTGCTTGCCGAATTCCAGTCACATTTGCCGCGGGAGACGTGATTCTCAAAACATTACCATCTGCTGATATCTGCCAACCCGCAAGGGACGCAAAATCGGTAACATCTAAGTAACGATACGAGCCTGTTGCCCGCGCTGCTAAGCTTTGAGCGCCGATTAAAGATACCGAAAACCACTGCACTGGTTGTTTCGCACTGTCGGCGCTGCTAAGCAAATCCACTCCCGCACTTTGCATCAATCCAACGTCAGCAATCCAAGTTCGGAAATTCGCAGAAGTGCTGTTTGCCGGCTGCTGAGTCCAAGTTAGGGGGAGAATGCGACCGTTTAGGGACACTTGGCGGCCTTGTCTAATTATCGAAGAGGGCGGTACAGATTGAGCCAAAAACCTATAGTCCGACAGGGGTTTCAACCCCTGTCTCATAGCTGAAGTCCTCTCAAGAGGACTATCTGTCAATATTTCAGTCGGTTTCAACCGACTTTCGCTATCAGCCAGGGAATTCATTCCCTGGCGGGTTCTGGAAGCATCAATCAAATGCTGAGTCCAAGTTAGTGGGAGAATGCGGTCGTTTAGAGAAACTTGGCGGCCTTGTCTAATTATCGAAGAGGGCGGTACAGATTGAGCCAAAAACCTATAGTCCGACAGGGGTTGAAACCCCTGTCTCATAGCTGAAGTCCTCTCAAGAGGACTATCTGTCAATATTTCAGTCGGTTTCAACCGACTTTCGCTATCAGCCAGGGAATTCATTCCCTGGCGGGCTCTGGAAGCATCAATCAAATGCTGAGTCCCACTTAGGGGGAGAATGCGGCCGTTTAGGGATACTTGGCGGCCTTGTCTAATTATCGAAGATGGCGGTACAGATTGAGCCAAAAACCTATAGTCCGACAGGGGTTGAAACCCCTGTCTCATAGCTGAAGTCCTCTCAAGAGGACTATCTGTCAATATTTCAGTCGGTTTTAACCGACTTTCGCTATCAGCCAGGGAATTCATTCCCTGGGGGGTTCTCGAAGCATCAATCAACCCAGCCATCTCCCTCTCTTGTGTTCTTCCGGGTTGATTCCAGAGCAAAGACGGGACGATCGCCAGTACGGGTAAAATTGAGACTGACAATATTAGACGCCAATAGACAAAATTACGTTTCACAGCTTACAACTCACAATTTCACTTCTAAACGCATGGGGATTTAGAAACCCGGAAAATCCGTATGTTTGTTCTTACTAAATCCGATATTTTTGGCGATCGCACTAATTGCGGTAAAGGCCTACTACACAAGGCTAACCCCGGAATAGAAATCACCAACTCCGAACCCTGCCCCAAAGAAGAATTCACGAGTAACGTACCTCCATGTTTTTCCACAACAATTTGGTGGGCTATAGACAATCCTAATCCAGTTTCTTGACCCACAGGCTTGGTTGTAAATAAGTGGTTAAAGATGTTTTCCTTGACTTCGGCCGACATCCCCACTCCATTATCCTTAATGCGAATCAAAACCTGAGTTTGGTCTTCGCTCAGAGCAGTTTGAACCGTGATTCGATTAGGTAGGGCTTTAATTTCACTAAAACTCCGACCCTTATTTGACTCCTCCAGAGCGTCAATTGCATGAGCCAGCACATTCATAAATACCTGGTTTAACTGTCCGGGAAAGCATTTCACTAGGGGCAAGTTACCGGGAGCATCTCATCTTTGTAAAAACACTTCTTCTGGCTCCTTCCTTCTTCCTTCTGACTCTCTTCTCCTGGCTCCTGACTCCTGACTCCTAACTCCAATTTTGGGCTGGGCTGCTTTCATTGAGATGCTCCCCAAGTTACCATACTCTTTCACAATTTCAATGGCAGGGCGAAACTCGCTGGCTTTTAAACGGTGCTTGAGAATTAGCAGAGTGCTTTCGAGTCCATCGTGAATATTGAAAGAAACTGGTCGATCGCTATCGGCCCGGGAAAACGTTCTCAAACTTGGACTGATATTGCGGATGCGATCGACTCCTTCCTTCATCGAGCCAATCAATTTGGGCAAATCTTCTCGCAAATACTCCAAGTCTATGGCCTCGATTTTTTCTGCAACTTTAGCTCCGGGCTTGGGAAAACTATCTTGATATACATCGATTAGCTCGAGCAAATCAACGAATCAAGAATCAAGCGCGTCTTTAGACCTGAGAGTGTCAAAAAAGTTGGTGGGAAAAAAATACAAAATAGGGTTATGGACAACTGTCAACCTTTTTCGGCTAGGTATCTTAGCCTCGGTTTTGGACGATCGCTGACAAGACTTGCACGCAAACTCTAAGTCTAATGGGTGAAATTTTATCAATTTTTTGATAAACTTGATGTTCGCGGCTTGAGAGTTGACTTCACAATAAGACAGGTTTCACCAGTTGTGAACCGCGCTGCTACATTGCACCTACCGACTGAGCGGGCAGGTTGCTTTTGTGTCTGCGGGCGCTGACGAAAGCAACTCAACAGCGCAGCAAGCAAAATAACGCTAAAGTTACTATCTACCTGAGTCCGCAAGGCTACCCTTCCGAGCTCAGGAAAAACCCACACAAAAAACTAGATCGGCTGCAATGTATCTAGTTGCAGGGCGGCGATCGCCCAAAGAATCACTGCTTTTTAACAGCAGGGTATTCTAGGAGACATCTCTGAGGCGATGCGAGCGAGATAATTTAAAATCTGCAAACAGGGTTTCAGTGCTAGGTACAGGCCGCATAGACGTAAATTTTTAATCAAATCAGCTTCCAATGTGCTGTCTTAAAGTTTACTAGGCTCCCACCGCTCGGCAGCCTTCTCTCTCCGAGCTATAAAAACGCATCAACCACACAATCACGGAAATAACATTCAATCAACATGGGTAACACGATCGATCCAAACAGAAACGTGCATCAGACTGAGCGAGGAACTCCCTATGCCGGCCAAAGCTGGTTAGTGGAAGAAAGAGATGCCTGCGGTGTGGGCTTTATTGCCAACCAAAGCGGTGAAGCCACCCACTCGATTATTGAGAAAGCCCTCCCAGCTTTAACTTGTCTAGAACATCGCGGCGGTTGCAGCGCCGACCAAGATTCCGGCGACGGTGCGGGTTTAATGACCGCGATTCCTTGGGAATTGCTGGATGCTTGGTTTGCCGAACAGGGAATTGTGCCTCCGGCGCGGGAAAACTGCGGCGTGGGAATGCTGTTTCTGTCTCAAGATAAATTTCAAGCGACTATAGCGCGGCAGGTGGTTGAGCAAGTTCTGACAGATCGCGGGCTGAAACTTTTGGGATGGCGCAAAGTTCCCATTGTACCGTCGGTTTTGGGCGAGCAAGCGCTAGAAAATCAACCTCAAATCGAACAAGTAATTGTCAGTTCACCGCACTTAGCCGGAGACGAACTCGACAAACATCTATTTCTGGCCCGCCGCACGATCGGACACGCGCTGTCAAATCGGCCCAACTTCACCCGCCAAGACTTTTATACTTGCTCTTTCTCCTGTCGCACGATCGTCTATAAAGGCATGGTGCGATCGGCTGTATTGGCAGAATTTTACCCAGACCTGAAAAATCCCGCTTATAAAAGCTCCTTTGCCGTCTATCACCGCCGCTTCAGCACCAACACGATGCCCCGCTGGCACTTAGCCCAGCCCATGCGCTTGCTGGGACACAACGGGGAAATTAACACGCTGTTGGGCAATATTACCTGGATGAAAGCGCGGCAAGCCAATTTAGCTCACCCGAATTGGAGTCAAGCTGATATCGACACGTTTAACCCAATTGTCAATCCCGAAAGCAGCGATTCGGCAAACTTGGACAACGTGATGGAGTTGTTGGTGCACTCCGGCCGCACCCCCCTGGAATCCCTGACAATTCTGGTTCCCGAAGCTTACAAAAATCAGCCGGATTTGGCTGACTATCCAGAAATTGTCGATTTTTACGAATATTACAGTGGCATTCAAGAACCTTGGGACGGCCCCGCACTGCTGGTATTCAGCGACGGGAAACAAGTAGGTGCTACGCTCGATCGCAACGGTTTGCGGCCGGCCCGCTACTGCATTACTAAAGACGGTTTGGTAATTGTCGCTTCCGAAGCCGGAGTTGTCGATATTCCCGAAGCAGATATTGTCGAAAAAGGCCGTTTGGGGCCCGGACAAATGATTGCAGTTGACCTGCAAACCAAGGAAATTCTCAAAAATTGGCAACTCAAACAGCGAATTGCTAAGCGGCACCCCTACGGCGAATGGCTGCAACAAAACCGCGAAATCTTGCAACCGCAGCCTTTTGCCGAAACAGCAACCCTCGACTCGCAAACGCTGTTAGCAACCCAAACTGCTTTTGGCTACACAGCAGAAGATTTGGACATGGTGATCGTCGAGATGGCGAGTTCTGGGAAGGAACCGACTTTCTGCATGGGCGACGACGCTCCCTTAGCTGTATTGTCAGAAAAGCCTCAGTTGCTGTACAACTATTTCAAACAGCGGTTCGCTCAAGTGACAAATCCGCCGATCGACCCCCTGCGCGAGGGGATGGTGATGTCGCTGACGATGAATGTGGGCCTGCGGGGCAATTTACTGCAAGCAGTACCAGAAAATGCCAAGCGGCTGAAAATTGATTCCCCCGTACTCAACGACGCTGAACTGTCTTTCTTGAAAGACCAAAAGTCTTTCCCAGCTACCGAATTGTCAACGCTTTACAAAATTGCGGCCGGGCCTTTTGGTTTGAAAACCGCAGTCGAGCAACTTTGTCAAGAGGCGGCTGCTTCGGTGCGCGAGGGTTCGAGAATTCTGATTTTGAGCGATCGACTTTTGAAGAAAGAAGGCAATGTATCTTCTGGTGGATTGAGTGCAGAATTCACTTATATTCCGCCCTTCCTGGCAGTTGGCGCGGTTCACCACCACTTAATTAGCGTCGGGCTGCGGATGCAAACTTCCCTAGTTGTCGATACCGCCCAATGTTGGAGCACTCACCACTTCGCTTGTTTGATCGGTTACGGTGCGGTGGCTGTTTGCCCTTACTTGGCCTTGGAAAGCGTGCGCGCCTGGTGGTCTGACGCCAAGACTCAAAACTTGATGCAGCATGGCAAAGTTCCCAATATTACCGTCACACAGGCTCAAGCTAAATATCGCACAGCGGTGGAAAATGGGCTGCTGAAGATTCTCTCGAAAATGGGGATTTCACTGCTGGCTAGCTATCAGGGGGCGCAAATCTTTGAGGCGATCGGCATTGGCGGTGATTTGCTCGATTTGGGCTTCAAAGGCACTGTTTCTCGCATCGGCGGTTTGAGTGTCGCGGAACTGGCTAACGAGGTAATGTCTTTCCACAGTCAGGCTTTCCCAGAATTGCACCTCAAAAAGCTGGAAAATTACGGCTTCGTGCAGTACCGCCGGGGCGGTGAATATCACATGAACAGCCCGGAAATGGCCAAGGCTTTGCACAAAGCCGTGACTACTTTTAAGGCTCAAACTAACAGTAATGGCAACGGGGCCGAACCAAAAATGACACCAATTGGTGACAAAAATGGTGAAAGTGCCTACGATCACTACGAGGTTTACAAGCAACAGCTAGAAAATCGCCCGGTAACGGCTTTGCGGGATTTGCTGGATTTTGCGAGCGATCGTCCTCCGATTCCTCTCGAAGACGTAGAATCTGTAGCAGATATTGTCAAGCGCTTCGCCACCGGCGGTATGTCCCTCGGCGCTTTGTCCCCGGAAGCCCACGAAACGCTAGCGATTGCGATGAACCGCATCGGCGGCAAATCCAACTCCGGCGAAGGCGGCGAAGACCCGGTGCGCTACAAAGTGCTAAACGATGTGAGCGCAGCCGGTTTCTCACAAACGCTACCTCACTTAAAAGGTTTGCAGAACGGCGATACAGCTTCTTCATCCATCAAACAAGTAGCTTCGGGACGCTTCGGGGTGACTCCTGAGTACCTGATGAACGCCGAACAAATCGAAATTAAGATCGCACAAGGTGCGAAACCGGGTGAAGGCGGTCAATTGCCGGGACCCAAAGTGAGCGAGTACATTGCTTATTTGCGCCGATCGAAACCTGGTGTCACGCTGATTTCGCCTCCTCCTCACCACGACATTTATTCGATCGAGGATTTGGCGCAGTTGATTTTTGACTTGCACCAAATCAATCCGAAAGCGGGAGTTTCGGTGAAGTTGGTGTCGGAAGTCGGCATCGGGACTGTAGCAGCCGGTGTCGCCAAGGCAAATGCTGATGTGATTCAAATTTCCGGCCACGATGGCGGCACCGGTGCTTCGCCACTGAGTTCGATTAAGCACGCAGGCTCTCCGTGGGAACTCGGTTTGACAGAAGTCCACCGGGTGCTGATGGAAAATAAATTGCGCGATCGAGTTTTGCTGCGCGTTGACGGTGGCTTTAAAAGCGGCTGGGACGTGATTGTAGGCGCTTTGATGGGCGGCGAAGAGTACGGTTTCGGCACGGTGGCAATGATTGCAGAAGGCTGCATTATGGCTCGCGTTTGCCACATGAATAGTTGTCCAGTAGGGGTGACAACTCAGCAAGAACACTTGCGGAAACGGTTCCCCGGAACGCCGGAACACGTTGTTAATTTCTTCTATTTCGTAGCGCAAGAAGTGCGGAGTTTGCTGGCGAAATTGGGTTATAAGTCGATCGCAGATATCATCGGCCGCGCGGATTTGCTGAAAATGCGCGAGGGGGTGCAACTAACTAAAACCCAAGCGATTAATTTGGATTGTTTGACCAAGTTACCTGATACTAAGAGCGATCGATCTTTCTTGATCCACGGCGAGGTACACACCAACGGGCCAGTGTTAGACGATGAATTGCTGGCGGATGCTGAGATTCAAAGTGCGATCGCCAATCACGGCACTGTTAGCAAGAATGTAAAATTGGTGAATACCGATCGCACTGTAGGCGCACGTTTGGCAGGTGCGATCGCACAGCAACACGGCAACACCGGCTTTAGCGGTCACATCACCCTCAACTTCACTGGTAGCGCGGGCCAAAGCTTCGGCGCGTTCAATTTGCCGGGGATGACGCTGGTACTGTCAGGCCAAGCCAATGACTACGTTGGTAAAGGGATGCACGGCGGCGAAATCGCGATCGCACCGCCGGCTGGTGCGACTTATGATGCTTCCGAAAATGCGATCGTCGGTAACACTTGTTTGTACGGTGCGACGGGGGGAACTCTGTTGGCTGCGGGTAAAGCTGGCGAACGGTTTGCGGTGCGTAACTCGATGGCGAAAGCTGTGATCGAGGGTGCGGGCGATCACTGCTGCGAGTACATGACTGGCGGCGTGATTGTGGTGTTAGGAAAAGTCGGCCGGAATGTCGGCGCTGGAATGACTGGCGGCTTGGCTTATTTCCTCGATGAAGATGGGACTTTCCCGGCTCATGTCAACGGGGAGATTGTGAAGATGCAGCGGGTTTGTACGGCTGCTGGGGAGGCGCAATTGAAGGAGTTGATTGAGGCTCAGCGCGATCGAACGGGCAGCAAGAAAGCTGAGAAGATTTTAGCAAATTGGGCTGAATATTTGCCTAAGTTCTGGCAAGTTGTGCCGCCGAGTGAAGCGAATTCGCCGGAGGCTTCGGAACAAAAGATTGCTGTGGAAGTTTAATTTTCCAGTTTGTTAAATAGATGAGGGGCGACGCGAGTTGCCCCTTTTTTAATCTTCATATCAAACCCCTTGGTATCGAAATTTTTCATCTCTCTCTTCTCATCCTCAGCGTCCTCTGCGCTCTCTGCGGTTTAATCATTCCTTAGCGTCATTCAAAAATGACCTCGCGTCCTGCAAAAGTTCGATCGCGGATATCTCCCCAAATTTCATCAGGATTTAAACCCAGTTCATGCAGTTGATATTTTTCACGAAATGCACTGAGAGATTCTCCAAAGCTCAGTTTGAGATGCTGCGGCTGTTTACGACGTTGAATATATTCGCGCAAGGCTATTTCAACTAGGGTTTCGATGGCAATTTCTCGCTCCAGTTCGATCGCCTCTTGCAGCAGTGCCGTATCTACATTTAGGTTCGTCACCATTGGCTTTCCTCTTTTAAACGACATATTTCATCAGCAGCTATGACCAATGTAATTCATCGTCAGTATCCTGTTGAAACTCGGCAATCTCGAAATCAGCTTCGGTGGATTGATGAGAACCTGCAAACATTCCAAACTGGATAAATGTAGGCGATCGAGGAATGGATGGCGTAGCCAAAAAAGTAATCAGGACGCGGGTTTCATAAATGTTTTCAGGAACTTCTAAAAGTTCGATGACTCCATTTCTGTAAATTCCTTCAAATGCTTGGAGCATAATGATTCACCTCGCGTACAAAGTATGGTCTATTGACTCGCTAGCTCACAATCCCAGTCTAACAAATCTTCCCCAAAAAACACATTTTTTTGATATGATATAGTCCGGGGCGCAAAAACAACGTGTTTCTGTCATTACGAGCGTAGCGCCGACTAATTGCAACCTTTTTGTTTTTAGGCTTATAGTGCATCCAGGACTGAAGGAATTCCTGATGACGAGGTTCTGCTGTTGGCTAGGTTTGCTGTTGGCTAAACGTCACATTGGCGATCGATCGACTTCCCAATCCCTGCCGATTTTGCCTAAAATAGACATAACCCACACTCATAACATCTGTCATGCAAAGTTACACCCTCGCAGAAGCCTGCAATCCACAGGGGACAGTCTTTAACCAAGCTGCTGTCGAGCCAGTTTTACTCACTGATAAATCGCAACCCAGTCACGTAATTATGTCCGCTGAGGCCTATCAGCGCTTGATAGAGCGACTGATGGAATTAGAAGATATGCTTTTAGGCAAAGCAGCAAAATCCGCCCTGAGTCAGTCTCAAATGGTGGGTACCCAAACCTTTGTAGAAACACTAAAACAAATGGCAAATGGCGAAACTTGATGGTTTACAAACAGTTCTCGACTTTCTCAAGGGTTTGCAACCTAAAATAGCGGCTCAAATTGCTAAAAAAGTGTTAGCGCTGAATGTCGATCCTTTACCTAATGATAGCAAGCAATTAATAGGATATCCTGATTATTATCGGGTAGATAGTGGCGAGTATAGGATTGTTTACAACTTTAATCCAGATGAAGATTTGGTAGAAGTTATTTTAGTTGGCAAGCGTAACGATGATGAAGTGTACAAAAAACTAGAGCGCCTTTTATAATAAACTCATTCTCAACGATGCTGCTTTAATATTTTATCAAATCTGTCGGGCGATCGGCATTCGCGAAGGTGCTGTTTTCCACATCAAATCTATTTCTTCCGGTGTCAATCCGTAAGCTTGATTAACTAAGTCGGATAAACGGTGTTCGAGTCTCAAGGCCTCAGCTTTGCGAGATTGAATGCCCGGTGCATATTCATTATAAGTTTCGCGGACTGCTTTTAGTCCAGCAACGCCGAGAGGATCGGAGGATTTAGTTTTCGGCATTCGCTTTCTGATTTCTGCTACGAACTCTGCAAAGGAAAGGGCAGAAAAATCTTCGAGTTTTTGTCCGAGTTTATCAATTAAATAAGTGATTTCTAGCCATTGCAAGACATCTCGGTGAGTTTCTTGATTAGTTTTTGTGATTTCAATTAAACGGCTGACAATTAATTCGACTTCGGCACGAATTGAGTCAGTTGGTGGTGCGATCGGAAGCTTTTCCATCAATTCACCAACCGGAGTCAGTGCTTCATCTTTCATGTGCGGTAAATACCGCCAATTGTGCCACCACATAAGTGCTGAATTAAGCACTCCCAAAATATACAATTCAGAAGTCGGAATAATGAAACCTTTATTGTTTGTTAAATAACCCCGATTATCATAACTATATGCTGGATGAAATTGAATTTCCTGATAGCTCAGTTTAGGCTGTTGAAATAGGTTACAAAAAGAGGGCGATGCTTGCCACTGCCACCATAATTGTTTGCCTGCTCTTGCTTCTAACTTAGTTCTATATTTTTCCAGATGAGATTTTATTATAGGATAGTTTTCTATCTCAATATCTCTATGAGCGAAGATTATCCAAATTTCATCCCATTGAGGATACCAGCGTTTTATATCCTGACCTCGCAATAATGGCTTGATGATTTCAGCGGATTTAGGGTCTGCTTTAACTAAACTATTTTTAGTGGCTTCATCAATCAAAAAAGCTTCGTTAAATCCTGTTTTTATGCCATATAAAGGCTTAACCCCTGCAAAAACTTTGAGCGGAACACCCACTCGTTGAATTTTCTGCATCAACTCATCAACAGCAGGAGGTTCCAGACTCCAAGCAGTCGCAGTGAAACGATCTCGCGAAATTTGATAGCCGTGTTGTTGAACGTATTGTGTAAGGTTGATATTAGCAAGTTCCTCGCGCGGAACCGGACAAACAATCACAGGCGAATTAGGTTCAGATTTACCTTGCTCAATCTCGCTTTCAGTTTCAGAGATACATAGAGAAGCGTTAGGTTTTCTGACTGCGACAATACAGGGAAAAGTATCAGCATCCTCAAAAATTGGCGCGTGTCCGAAATCAATAATTTGCTCTAGTAAACCTTGACTGGCAAAGAACTTGCGTAGAGGTTCGCCGTATCCCGACCTCAGCCATTTATTTGTGACAATATACGAAAGCACTCCCTTCGGTTTGAGAATGTTTAATCCGAGCTCATAAAAGTAAGTATAAAGGTCTGCTACGCCATTATAGGATTCATAATTTGCTTGCAAGTATGGTTTAATTGGAGATAGCAACTCCTGTCGCACGTAAGGCGGATTGCCAATGACAACATCAAAACCGCCATCAGCAAAAATCTGGGAAAATTCAGCTTGCCAATCAAACGCTGTATCTGCTACATTACTGTCAGCGACGATCGAGTTTCCCGCTTTAATATTATCATCCAAATAAGTCAGCGTTTTACCCGCTTGGGCCGTCTTCAACCACAGGGAAAGTTTGGTAATTTCCGCCGATTCCGGCAGCAAATCTACGCCGTACAGGTTGTTGCTTAAAATGCTTCTGTCAAATTCCAGCGAGTTGCCGTCTTTTGGCTTACATCCCAAAGCATTCAATTCTCGATCGACTCTTTCGTACTGCTGCATCAAATAATCAAAAGCCGCAATCAAAAAAGCACCCGAACCGCACGCCGGATCGATGACGCGCGTTTTTTGCAGCACTTCGTCTCGATACGCTTTCCAAAACTTAATTGCAGTTTTATTGGGTAGCTGAACCGACACTTCAGCAACTTCGCCCATTAGGAACAAATCGCGCAATTCTTGCTCTCGCCGCTGCAAATAACCGCCGAGAGAAACCTCGACAATATACTGAGTAATAAAAGCTGGCGTGTAAAACACACCTTGAGTTTTCCGCTTGCCTTTTTTCTGATTGTATTCCTGTCCGGTAGTTTCAGCATTTAATTCTTCCAAATCTGTAACAGACTGCTCGAAAATATGCCCCAAAATATCGACGGAAACTTCAGTATCAAAATCAAATCGCGTCAAATTCTTAAGCTGACTGCATAAGGGATTTGGCACGGTCAATTGTGCGTCTAAAACCGGATCGAATTTAAATAAACCGCCGTTGTATCCCGGTACAGGAGGGTCATCATTTCCCACATCAACCCAGCGGAATACAGCTTGATAATTTTCCCAAATTAATCTAGGATTGTATTGGTCTTTGTGGTCGTGAGCGTTGCTGAGGGTGTTTCGCGGCAGCAACCCTTTATCTTCACAAAAAGCAATGAATAAAACGCGGTCTAAAGTTTTTTGAGCTTTTTCTATGAGTACGCGATCGCGGTTGGGGATATCCTGCGGCCCAGAAAAGCGAAAATGCTTGACGAGAGCAAGTCGAATTGCTTTGTACTCTTGATATAATTTATTGGTAATTTCCTCTTGAGCTTCGTCAGAGTCTTTTAACAGTCTGTCAATAACAGAAACTGTTTGAGCTTGGTTTTGAGGCAAAAAATTGCGGCGACACAGCAGAAAGTAAAACCGCTTAAAAGCTGCAATATCTGCCAAGTCAGTCAGAAAAAATTGTTCGTAATAAGCGGGAGTTTTATTGGTATGATAAAGTCGCAATTCTCGATAATTCGAGACAATAATCCAGCGACAATCTGGTGTATAATTAGCGTAGCGCCAACCTTGGTCAACTGCTGATTCGGTTCGCCCAGATGCGGGACGATCTAAATCATTTTTCGCTCCCTTGAGTTCGATCGGAGCAATCACTTTACCTTGCAGGGACACGGCTTTGCCTTTAGGATTGCCAGCAGCAGTAAAAAAGCCGATCGCCCCGTCAGCAGAACCGCCGCCATCAGATATCGTTTGTTCGGCGTTAATTTCCCAAGCTTTCCCCCCACCTTGAATTACCGAGCAATATCCCAAAATATCCTGAAAAATATCATTAATAAAACTGCCGTGCAGCGAAACTTCTTTAACTTCGTCTAACGTACCCGTTTTAAGTGCAGCAATCCACGTTCCCAATTTTTGGCGGCGCACTTCCATATCTTGCGGAAAGCTAAAAGCACGCAAAGCAGTGTTGAGTGTTTTGCTGTGAAAAAGGGCGCGAGTAGAGCGATTTGTCATAAAGTTGAAAAGGCGAGCGATTTAATTTTACAGCAAAAAAGCGGTTGTGAAATCCTAACTAGCGGGAGTCGTTTCAAATCTAATCCCTTCATAAATTTCGCCCAATTGAATTTGAAACGGCAGCGAAGACAAAGCCAGCACTGCATCGGCAGATTCGTATTCACTTAAAAGCCACTTATTTTCCGAAGTTTTGACAAACTGTTCGACATAAAATTTATACTGATCGATTAAAATGTATTCTCGAAACTCAGGAATCGAACGATAATAATCAAACTTATCCCCTTGATCGTAATTTTTCGTACTTTTTGACAAAACTTCAACAATCATCAAAGGATTAATTATTGTATCTGTGCGATCGTCTAAAAGCACTGGTTCGCCTTGAACCACCATCACATCTGGATAAGTATAGAGATGATAGCGCGGTATCCACAACCGTAAGTCACCGATAAAAACCTTATAGTTTTGCCCCCTGAGAGCAAATTTTAAATGAGCATAAAAATTGCCCGCAATATCATTATGATTTGGAGTACCACCAGTCATAGGAACTATCTCGCCATCAATATATTCACTTTTGGACTCGGCCACTTCCTCTAGTGCCAAATATTCCTCTGGCGAGTAGAGTTTTTGAGTTTGGGTTAACATAGTTTATATCCTCAACAGCCGTTCATTTTATTTTAATTAAAAGTACACATATTTTACCAAATTTGAATCGGGTCAGGGTGCGATCGCACTGCTATCAAATCAGTTATACTCAAAGGCCGAGCCTCTTCGAGGGCTTCGCTAACGCACCCTACCCCCTCAAAAAAGCGTGTAAAGCGCAGCGTTCGGGTTCTTAATCGCTGGCTCAAGAGTCAAAAAGGCAACCTCTAAAGCTGAGCTAGCTCTCATTTACTTTGCATATTGTAATTATCACCAAAAGCTATAATTTTTTCTCACTCGCTTTCCACTGCTCCCTTGGGGTTTTACAGCAAAAGTTAAATACAGGTGAGCTTATCTGCACGGAGCGAAAAGTTTTGTTACAATAGGTAAGCTGTTACAAATCGTAACTTATGCTGGTTTCTATTTTAATAATTGACGTTGCCCTCGTTGCCTGGTCTTTGCACTTAATGCAAGAGGCGATCGCGCAACGGGAATTTTCACTAATGCTAGCCGGCACCCTAGTTGCGGTCTCAGCCGCCGCCCTGCTAGTCGTATACTTCCTCATGGGGTCTTGTTTGAGCCATTTGACCGAAATATCCCAACACACTTACTAGATCATAGTAGGGATTGACCATTGTCCAGAAGCGAGGAGAGTTTTGTGGAAAAGAAGCCGAAAGCCTTGCCAGCCGAAGGCTCAAAACTAATTTCTCCAAAAAGCTTGACAAATATTGGTCAGTTAAGGCATGATTGAGAGCGCGAAAAGAAAGGGGAATTAGCTCAGTTGGTAGAGCACTACAATGGCATTGTAGGGGTCAGCGGTTCGAGCCCGCTATTCTCCATCCTAGAAACCCGTTCAGAGAGCGGGTTTTGTCGTTTTTCCATCAAAGGTGTTATATTGGACATTCTCAATTAGGACGACAGCAGCAGACAACTCCAGACATTTTTTACGATAAATTTACGATAAATTTTCGATATGCCAAAAGGTTCAGTAAATATTGAAGTTTTCAAAGAGCGTCTACGACTTGCCTGGTCATGGCAGGGTAAACGCTTTTCGTTATACATGGGTTTATCGGACACAACCATTAATCAGAAAGTTGCTTCCATGAAAGCTCAGCAAATTGAGCTTGATATGGCTACCAACAACTTTGACCCCTCCCTGAGCAAGTACAAGCCTCAGAAATATGAATCCATTTCTGTTTCTCAGCTTTTTGACCAATTTGTCGAATACAAGCGCCATACCATCTCGATCGGTGGCTTAAATAAATATCTCGCATTACAAAAACACGTTTCTGAGTTTTTCAGAAGCAAAACAGCGATTTCCGTTTCTGAAAGTGTGGCACAAAAATTTAAGGAATTTTTGGCACAGAAACTTGAACCCGTTACGGTACGCGAACGGATCGTTTTGATCAATGCTTGCTGGGAATGGGCCCAAAAAAAGAAGCTGGTTCTCGAAAATCCTTGGTCAGATGTTAAGGTTTCAGTTCCGCCCAAACAGCGCCCGGAACCGTTCACATTGACAGAAATCAGTGCGATCGTCCAAAAATTCCGCTCAGACTCAAATCTCAGTCACTACGCTGACTATGTGGAATTCAAGTTCGGCGTTGGCCTTCGCACCGGGGAAGCTGCTGCGCTGCTGTGGCGACATTGCTCACCTGAATGCGATCGCATCTGGATCGGAGAAAGTTTGAGCAACGGCTCTGAATCTCGCAAATCAACCAAAACTAACAAGGCGCGCACGGTGCCGCTAACACCACGGCTGCAACAGCTATTGCTCGATCGGCGACCGACTGACCGACGGCCGGATGATCTAATCTTCACCAGCACAAACGGCTCTGCGATCGACTCCAAGAATTTCTGCAACCGCTACTGGAAACCTGCGCTAGCAGAATTAGGGATTGATTACCGAAAACCTTACAACACCAGGCACACGCTAATTTCTCATGGTCTGGAAGCTGGCATGAATCCGGTTGCGATCGCCTCCCTCACTGGCCATAATGTCCGCACTCTCTATGAAAATTATGCCGGATTGGTCAATCCCCCACAGTTGCCAGATTTGATGCCAGGTTTGATACCCGTTTCCGACCTGGTTTTAAAGGCTGATTCTCAGGTCGATCGTTCACAAACCTCTGAATAAATTTCTGATGCTCTGGATTATTCACATCACCTCCACACATTACCAAATGCTCAATCAATTGCTGATTATAAAGAATTTTGCCACTAGGATTTTTACCCCAATGAATCCCTTCCAGCAACTTGTTTTCTTTTCGATACCGCAACAGAGTCCGATCACAAACATTCAGCAGTTGTTCTGCTATTTTGGTGTTACAAAACATTCTTCTGAGTTCCTAATAGGTTGCGAATTGTGTTATCTTTGATCATGTTTTGGCGCATCATTTCAACTAAGAGGACTCGTGCTTCTTCTACTGAAAGTGATTGAGCTTGAGAAGTGTATATTCTTAATCGAAGTTGTTGCTCAAGTGTGAGTTCAATAGTTGTCATGATTCTATTTCCTCAGTTTGATTTTTTTTGGCAATTAATAGGTTGATTCGATCGCGAACTTCTTCAGTTTGTCCAGTCAGCCAATCCACAATTACCTGTTCGTCGTATTTATCCCCTGGCGCTTTCCATCCATACATCTGAGTCAGTAGATTTTGCAGGTATTCTGGGTAGTATTCAGGCCACCAAATAGTAGCTATCTCTCTTAGTTTTTCAGCATCCTTCTCATCTATTCCCCCGGAGATAGCTGCTGGTTCGGGTGTTGGTTCGGGTGTTGGTTCGGGTGTTGGTTCTTCGGTTCTCTCCGTTGTCTCCGTTGTCGGTTCTACTATTGGCATTGTCGATTCCGATGTCGTTGGAGCTAGTGTCGGAGTTGGTGTCGGGTCTGGGGAAATCAATCCATTAAAAGCGGTTTTTTCATCAGCGGTAAGGGAGTTCCAGACTTTCTGGCGATCGGCTGCGCCTTTGCTGCAAACTTCCTTGAGCATGGTCTGAATATCAAGAGCTGTTTCTCGATCGCCGACTTCGATCGCTAGCCGGATATATTCGACCAGATCCCCTGTTTCGTTGTTCTGTTGAGTCTGCTGATCAACCTCATTTTTTGAAAATGGCTCCAAATTTTGAGGTCGATCGCTAGGTTGATCACCTTGCTGTGCAAAGGATTGATCAACCTGATCAACCTGATCAACCTTGTTACCAAAACTAGGAAAATCTTTCGCTGCCGTGGAATTACTAAAAGCGGAAGCAGCCATCCAGTTTACTGTTCCTTTCGAGGTCGGATTCGAGGTCGGATCTGAAGTTGGATCTGAAGTTGGATTCGAGGTCGGATCTGAATTTAGTATTTTTTCAGAAATAGGATGATCAGGTTGATCAGGTTGATCAAATCCTTGTGTAGCAGGGTGATCAACCTCGTGATCAACCTCCCTTTTTAAGGGGCTTTTCAAAACTTGAGGTTGATCAGCAGCCTCAACAGGGATTGAATCAGCCTCAAATTCGGCGTCAAATTCGGGGTCGGATTCAGCAAGCTCAAGAGGGAGGGAGACAGGTTCGGGTTCGGGTTCAGTTTTGCACCAAACTCGAACTCGTTTGCTGGATATCGATCGAAACTCTCGCTCCCACCCAAATTTCTTGAGGATGGCGGAACAGCGCATCTGGTGCGATCGCTCTTGTCGGCTCAGGTCAACTTGGAGATGAGTGAGAAGGTCGCTGAGTCGGATATATTCGCGGTGTTCAATAAAATTTTCGATGACATCTTCCCAGGGATCTGATGACTGAAACTCTTGAGCAATGTGTTCGGCAGTTTCTTCATCTTCATAGTCAAGACAAGGTTCTTCGCCAGATTTGTAAGCCAGCATCGCAGCAGCCCAAATCGCATCTCGTTCTTTCTTAAGCAATTTAGTATCAATCCGGTGCTTGACCGGAATTACCCAAAATCGCCGGTTGCCTGTTTCATCAGCGAGAAATTCTTGCTTGTTGGTGGTTGCGACAATGATGCTGGGTCGGTTGAAGTCTTCAATATCTCGGCAATATGGCGGTCGAATTTTGTCTGTTCCGGTGGATAAAAAAGCTTTGGTTGCACTGACATCGCGCCGTCTGAAAACACTCTCTAGCTCTGCCCATTCTACAAACCAGGCTTGGTGCAATTTCAGCCGTTCATCTTTGTCAGAAACAGTTCCCAGGGAATCGTCAAAATATTTGCCTCCCGCCAGCACCTTAAAAAAAGTTGACTTTCTATAGCCCTGTTTCCCTTGCAGAATCAGAACTGTGTCTATTTTGCATCCTGGTTCAAACGTTCGTTTCACAGCACCAATTAATGTTTTTCGGACAAACATTTCATAAATTGGATCGTTGACACCAAAATATTTTTCAGCGAGACTATCTAAAAACGAAGTATCTGGTGCTGGTGGCAAAGAATTTAGATACTCTTCAATTGGTGAATACTGATTTTCTACGGCTATTTCTGTCAGGATATCTTGAACATCTTCTCGACTGGATTTTACGAGAATTCCGTGTTTGATTGCGAGTTGAATTCGCACTCGATCGAGTGATACTGGTGTACCGTCAATTTCGATTCGCTTGCTTAGTTTATTCAAGCGAAGCCGTTTGCCAAATTTTCTAATGATTTTTCGGTAATCCTGAATCATTCTGTTATCTGAATTTAAAATATTAAATTCAGGTGATGAATCAGAGCTAGCAGCAGAATTAGCATTAGGAGAGACGCCCTGCCAGGGCGTCTGTACCAAATCAGATTCAGCCTCTGCCTCCATTCGCGAAACTAAATGATCAGGTTGCAGAGATTTGATGAATCGCCAGTATTCACCTTTGATGCAGCTCTCAATCCCGTCACTAAAATATTTTGAGATGCTGGCTATGGGGTTCGACTTAACTGCGTAATTCCAGATTTGATCCCACTCTTCTTGATCCCAGCCACCGCCGGGAGAACAACGCCGACAAGCATCAAGAAATAGAGTGTAGGCATCCTCATTGGTTACTTGTCCGAGTCGGCTGAACTCAGATTGAACTCCAATTAAATCCCGTGCCAGTGTTGCCATTGAGGTATTTCTGAGAGTCGCTACTCCATTCAAAAATTCCTTGTTGGGCTTTCCCAGACCGCACTGTAGAGAAATTGGCACCGGCACCGGAACAGTGATGTCTTTATACCGTTGAGATATTTCCTCCGGTGTCGCAGTTAGAGTTGCGGTGGCAGTGCGCCCCGTCGTGGCAGTCGCACTGTCTAAGACAGTAGCGCTGTGGGTGGCAGTGGCAGTAGCAGTGGTAGAAAATTGCAGTAAAGCTTGGTGCTGTTCCTCAAGTTCTCGTTGTTTCCGAGCGAGTAACTCTTGATAGAGAATGAGAAGCCGATCGCGCAAATCACTGTAGCTGTAGCGAATGCCGGCCTCTCCAACAATTTCGGTTTTAATGGGTTCGCGATCGGGCTTAACGTGCCACGCACCCGCGAGCCGAAAAACACGACTTGGATTTTTGTTGCTCTCGTCTGCTTCCATCACTTCGATCAGAAGCACTTGCAGTTCCCGCCATTGTTCCTGTGCGATCGGCTCCTCAAACAGCCAATACGGTTGCATTGACTTGTCACCGCTAAATATGGTGAAGGTCGGTTCAACAAAACCTACTTCGCTCCATTTTTCAAATTGTTCGGCTAGCGGGATATCATCCCATTCACAGAAAATGGCACAACATTGTGTGATGTCAGCATCGGTGTGTCCTCCGCCCGCACCATTAACCACGATGTACACCCCGCGCCCGTCTGTCTGATGATTTTCTATTGTTTCCCAGTCCACACCATGTTCTTTGCGACCTTTGTCCTTTTTTTTACGATCGTCCGAGCTGTGATAGAAAAATCTCAAGAAAGCTTCACCTGGTTGATATCCCAAGTAGTTCAGGTGTTTTTGTGCCAATTCACGATCGATTTCAATTCTCATGATTTTGTTCTCCTGATTTTTCCCTTGATTTGATGAGGGATGCTAATTTGAACCGAAGTCCTTGGATTTCTGAATTAAGTTGATCGCGTTTTTCTTCCAAATCTGATATTTTTCCTTCGAGAGGAGTGATTTTATCGGCATCTTTGCTCTGTACTTGCATCACGGATAAAATGCTGCATTCGTTACAGAATCCGTTTGCTAGCTGTCCAAAGCGACGTTTGCCGTTTTTGTGATAATTCGAGCGGCACCATCCGTTATTGGTCATAAAACTCCGTACTTGATTTTCAGGAGACAGTTTTTCGTGGTTGCAGCTTGTCACAGGCGACAATCCGCTTGGCAAACCCGTGCTTTTATATGCAGGAAAACTTTACCTGCACAGAAAAGCTGGTTCACGAGAGACGGTTTTGCGTTCAGGATTCGTATCTGCATGAATTTGCTGAGAAGGCTGCGAAAATAGTAGTAGCGACAGGGCTGAGGTGTCATTCAGTCCTATCGCTGGTTGTTTTTTATGACTTAAGACAGCCATTACTCTGTCTTGAATCATTTACTAGGAAGCGAACACCGATGTGCGCTATAGTCAGTATAGAACACCGGTGTGCGTTATTTACGCACATGAAAAAAAAAATAGATGAGCATAGCTTTATGAACCTGTATCAGAGAGCTGGTTTCAGCCAAAAAGAGTTTGCTGAAATTCTGACTAGACGGTTTGCTGAAATCGGAAGCGACCGCAAAATTACTCCCAAAAGCATTAGGGAATGGAATAACGGAAAATTTGAGCCTAAACTGACGCCTAGAGAGACTTTGGAGATGTGTCTCGTTCTCCAATGCAATCTGTATGACTTAGTTTTGGCAACGAGTAAAAAAAATATTCAGCCCATTGACAGGAAGGTGCAAGTTATTTAGCATGAGGTAAGCGAACGTCAATGTTCGGTTAAATTTCTCAGGCATTAAAAATTGACCAAACGCAACATTGCTTCATAAGTGAAGTGCGGAGTCTTTTTGTCAAATTTTGCAGGAGATGGTTGCTGACTTAAGAACAGAACGTCCAAAATTACCGAGTTAAAAAAACCATGCCAAAACTACCGACAACGTTTCAAGCGCTGGACTTGACAGGATTTGAGTTCGATCGAACTCAACAATACACAGGAATCAACCGAGAAATGATTGATTTTACGTGCGCTGTGCTTAACAAAAATCGTATAGGCATTGTGGTTCGGAGTGTGGGTGCAGCGCTCAAGGAAATTTACGGAATCGGAGGGAGCACCGATATTATCTGCAAATTGCTGAAAGAATGGCGTACAGATAATCTGTCGCTGATGAAGCAAGGAAAATCAGAGAAGGATTTAGCAACAGCACTGTTGGAAGCAGCGGACGATGGTTTGCTGGAGGACTCCGAAATACCTGAAGATATTCTCAAGGTTTCTCATCAAATGGCGATCGCGTTCTACAGACTGGCTTATCAAAAAGCTGATACCAGCGTGAGTGGCGATCGGATGAAACAGTTAGCTCAGGAAAATGAGTTGATGCGCCAACAACTCAAAGATTTTCCTCAAAATGTAATGGAGTTGACGTTTTATAAATCGGAGTACGAACGCCAGCGGAATGAGCTAAGGGAAGCGTACATGAATCTCAACAAGCAAAAGTTGACAGATTCTGAAGAATTTCGTCAGCAGTTAGATTTGCTTCAAGCCGAAAACAATGAATTGAAAGCCAAATTGACACTTGCTGAAAAACGGTTGCTCGAAGTTGCAGAATTTGAAAATGCTTCTCGCGATCGACTCAGTGAGATATCCAAACTTAACGGTCAAATCGAAGCACGAGAACGAGAAGTGTCGAGTCTGCATTCTCAAATCCAAGCTCTACAAGCACAAGTTGGCGAGAAACAAGTCCTAGAAGCTCAACTAGAACAAGTGAGAACTCAGCTAAGAGAAGCTTCAACAACAATCACTAACCTGCAAAGTCAACAAAAAGTTAGTGGGGCTTTAGAAGTCGATCGAGAATTTGATGATAGTGATGATGGTATCGTTACAGACGCACAGCTTATGGTCGAAAACGAGACTTTGCATGGTGACTTGTCTGATGCTCTCAAAGAAATTGAAGAATTGAAAAGCATGATAGCTCATTTATCACCTGTTATCACTCCTGACAACACTTTTAATAACGTTTCTGAAAACACTTCTGATAATGTTTCTGATAACGTTTCTGATAACGTTTCTGATAACGTTTCTGATAATGTTTCTGATAACGTTTCTGAAAAAAATTCCAGTAAAAGCAAGAAACAAAAACTTGCTCTTGTTCACTAGAAACGCAAACAGAAACAAAAACTCAGTAACAGCTCTCAACAACTGTTACTGAGAAAAAAGAGAGAAATTTTGGGTTTCGTGGTTTGACTTTTGAGTAGTGAGTGAGGACTCAAACTCAAAACTCATAATCACTCTCGTATCAACCAGTAATCGTCAACCAGTAATAGGGTAATTGGCAATCGCTACTTGGTAATCGGTAGTAAGTAGATAGGCGGGATTAAACCGAATAATGTAACCGTATGTAAATAGGCTTAAGTTAGCCATTAGAAAGCATTTGGACACTTTACATCGTTTACATAGTTGCGTTTTAAAGCGCCGACTTACTTAATCAGGGGATAGAAATATGATAGACCTAAAAAAAGAAATTCAGCTAATGTTGATGGCACGATTTCCTTTGTTGTGGGTAGTAAGCCCAGAAGAGGAAACCGCCGAAGAAATTTTGTGTGATATAGCAAAAGCTAAGGAAGGGCAAATCTACTTTTGGGATTTTGCCAGAGGTTGGACAGATTCGGGTACATCCAAGGGAAATCCGATGCAAGCCTTGGAGCGGATCAGCAAAGCGCCGGCAATGGAACAAGTCACTTTGTTCGTCATGAAAGACATTGCGACTTTGATTGCACCGGGTGCGAATGGGCAGATAGCAAGTAACCAACTAGCGATCGTCCGGGAACTGAAAAATTTGGCAGTGACCATCGCCCGTGACCGTCGCTGTCTCGTCATTCTCTCCGACCAACTCCGAATTCCTCAAGAACTGCGCGAAGAAATTACGGTGGTAGATGTCTCCTTACCAGGCATCGAGGAGATATCGAAGTTGATCGATCGACTGGTTGGCAAGAATATCAAACTCAACCCGGAACAAAGGCAACAGCTAACAAAGGCTTGCCAGGGGCTGACTCGGTGCCGAATCTCTCGCGTCCTTGCCAAGTGCTTAGTTCTTGGAAAAGTTGATATTCGGGCCCTCGCTGCGGTCATCGAGGAAAAGCGCCAAACCATCCGAGAGACAGGCATCCTCGAATTTATCCCGGTTCAATCAGGTCTGGAGTCAATCGGCGGACTCGAAAATCTCAAGCAATGGGTAACAGTTCGATCGCGCTCTTTCAGCGACCAAGCCCGTGAGTATGGTTTGCCCAACCCCAAAGGTGTGTTACTCGCCGGCATTCAGGGAACAGGCAAAAGTCTCTTAGCCAAAACCATTGCTGCTGAATGGAAATTGCCTCTGCTGCGCCTCGATGTCGGGCGCGTGTTCGGGAGCATGGTCGGCGAAAGCGAGAACCGCATCAGGCAAGTCATTAAGTTGGCGGAGGCGATCGCACCGGTGATTTTATTCCTAGACGAAGTAGACAAAGCGTTCGCCAACATCACGTCTGGCATGGATGGAGATTCAGGGACAAGCCAGCGGGTGTTTGGTGCGCTCCTGACATGGATGCAAGAAAAAACCGCGCCAGTGTTTGTGGTGATGACTGCGAACCGCGCTGAAGTCTTACCAGCCGAGCTGATTCGCAAAGGTCGCATTGATGAAATTTTCTGGGTTGACCTGCCGAACCTCACAGAGCGGGAGGCAATTTTTCGAGTTCACCTCACCCGCGTCCGGCCTTCGCGAGTTAAGGCAGGGGATTTCGATTGCGGAATGCTGGCTAGTCAGTCGCCCTGTCTGTCGGGTGCGGAGATTGAGCAAGTTATCTGTGAGGCAATGCAAACCGCATTCAGTGCCGGGAGAGAATTCACAGAGCGAGATTTGACTATAGCGATCACCGGCTGCGTTCCTCTGGCACGGATTGCTCAAGCACAAATTGACGAGCTGAAAACTTGGGCAATTCGATCGGGCGCTAAATCCGCCAGCATTGCCGATCGCACTGAAACACCTGTGACTTCCTACTCTCATCTTTCCCCTCTTGAGGTTGACGAAAATTAATCACTATCAAAAAGCGAAGTACAACTGCTTCGCTTTTTGATAATGAAATCACATAAATTGAGGCAGAATATGGAACCCCATTTTGTTCATCCTTTGTCAAGCTTGGAGACAATCGATACCGATGAAGGCAAAAAAGAAGTAATAAATAGTTGGGCTTTCGCCTCAGTGATTTGGTCAACCGCCCTCGCTGGCAACGAAAATGCTTTGATTTTGATTAATGAGGTATTTCCTGATAAAAGCAGAATTCCTTTACTACTTTTGCGTTCTAAGCAGGGAGATGAAGCAGCGATGAGAGATGCGATCGGAATTATTGCATTTGCCATTGATGATAAATTAGCCGAAGCATTTCAACCAAATCAAGATTCAGAACATTGAAATTGTAATGCAATGCTTCGCTGTAAGGAAATGATGTTTGTTAATTTAGGAATCAGATTATGGCGAATGCAATGATGGATGCTGAAACACTCTCACAGAATTTGCAACAGTTTTGTGGTTCGGAGCAATATTACAAGCATTGGCTGGGTTTTTGTTACACCGATGCAATCAAATATTTAGCAGAAAATGCTCAATGCTTTTGGTTGCTTGATGCGATCGGCTCTCATCAGCCCAGAGCTAACCGAATTCACCGATTAACAGAGTTTCAGCTTTGGTTCCTTCATGTCGGAAATGCACATGAGTTTATTAAGCCTAGAGGAGACAATGCTGCTGTTTTGACTTGTTGGGAAGATACACCTACCGCTGATACTCAACCTGCGATTATTCAACAGATACCTTTTACCGATTTTCCCTTGCCTGAAATTAAGCTTTATATGCAAGAGAAAATGCTTCTGTTGCCTAGCGAAAACTAAGCAGTAAGAGCCTGTCCAGTCTTCAGAGACTGAAGACTGGACAGAGTTTTGCGCTACATAATTTAACTAACATTGGAAACAAATCAAATGAGTAACAACCAAGAAACCCCCGTAATTACAGGGGAACAAAAGCAAAAACAATTGGAAGCATTGCAGGTAGATGTTGACATAATTTTTGCTGAAGCAATTGCTAATCAAGTCAAAACAGTCGATTTCGCCATTGAAATTTGGGTAAACGCAATGCAAGAAAAAGCAGCTTATGTAGCGATCGCCAGTCGCATGATTCACCACAGCACAAATTTTCAGGGAGACGAAATGGTTCGGTTTCTGCGATATTTAGCTGATGGAACTCTTGATAAAAATGCTTCGATCGCACAGTGGTCAGTCAATTTAATAAATGATGGTTTAATTATCAGCAATAGTCTCAGTCTCAAACAAGAAAACTAAAATGGCAAATTTGAACTGCAAAATCTGCGTATCGGCTCAATAAGTAGGGGTAGCAGAGAAAAAAAGTAAGCAGAGTACACAAAGTGTCATAAAATAGGACACATGACGCAAAAGATTATTTCAGAAGACAAGTCATCCTTCAAGATACTGCAAACCATCGACCCCCCAGGTATTGCAGACGAATCCATGCGTCACACAGTAGAGATATTACTGAACCTAATAGAGCAATTACAATTAAAAGTCAAAGACTTGGAGTCAGAGAATCAACGGTTGAAAGATGAAAACAACCGATTGAAGGGAGAACAAGGAAAACCAGACATCAAAACCAAGTCCAAAGGATTCAAAAGTCAGCACTCATCAGAAAAAGAGCGAAAAACGCCAAAAAAGCATAGCAAACGCAGTAAGAACGCCACGATTAAAATAGATCGAGAAGAAATACTAGAATATCCCACAGACCAACTGCCAGCAGATGCAGAATTTAAAGGATACGAACAAGTAATCATTCAAGATATCAGCTTGGCAACCGACAATATATTATTCCGGAAACAGAAATATTACTCACCCTCAATTGGGAAAACTTATGTAGCAGAATTACCAGTGGGCTACGAAGGAGAATTTGGACCAGGAATAAAAGCCCTAATGATCGGTTTGTACTATGGTGGCAATATGACGCAAGGCAAACTACTAGATTTTTTAGCCGATTTAGGGATTTCCATGTCAGCCGGTTATTTATCCAACCTATTAATCAAAAACCACTCAGGTTTTGAAACCGAGAAAAAAGAAGTTTATGATTCAGGACTAGCAAGTAGCCCTTGGCAACACTTCGACCAAACTGGTGCGCGTGTAGGTGGAGTAAACTATACCACCAATGTCATCTGCAACCCTTTATATACAGTCTACTTTACGACAGCCAATAAAGACCGACTGACGGTACTGAAAGGATTACAGCCGGGACGAGAACTCAAATTTATTCTGAATCCACTGACATTCTTACTAATTCAGGACTTCAAAATCCCAACCAAATGGCAAAAAGCTCTCAAACTATTACCTCAAGAAACAGTGTTGAGTGAAGCACAGTTTAATTACCTACTCAATAATTATGTACCCAAACTGGGTTCTCAACAACTGACCAGGATTAAGGAATCAGCAGCTATTGCTTTCTATCATCAGCAAACCGATTGTCCCGTCGTACAAACTCTTTGTTGTGATGATGCTCCGCAATTCAAGTTAATTACTGCTGATAGAGCGTTATGTTGGGTGCATGAGGGAAGGCATTACAAGAAGTTAAGCCCGGTAGTCGCTTGCCATCAAGTAATTTTAGGGAAATTTATCGAAGATTTTTGGGATTATTATCGGGAATTATTAGCTTACAAAGATGCTCCTAGTGCAGAATCTGCACACCAATTAAAGTCTAAATTTGGGCGGCTTTTTACAACTCCAAGCGGTTATGAATTGTTAGATGAACGCAAACAATTAACTGCGACAAAAGTATCGGAGTTGCTCAGGGTTTTAGAGCATCCTGAATTACCCTTGCACAATAATCCGGCTGAGTTAGCTGCCAGAACGCGAGGTGCAGCGACGTAATATTAGCTATGCAACTCAGACGATTGAGGGTACTCAGGCATGGGATACTTTTATGTCTCTTGTTGCCACTACTCGTCAGTTGGGAATCAGTTTTTTTGATTATGTCCGTGACCGAATTTCTCAACTTGGAATCATTCCCTCTCTCTCCACGATTATTCGCGAAAAATCTTCTCTTCATCCCTTGGGCTTGTCTTGGCAACTAGAATAACTGCTACCCCTACTTATTGAGCCGATACAAATCTGCAACGGTCAGCTACTGTTTCTTGGTCAATTAGGATACTTGAGACACTTTACTTGCCGACACTGTGGAATGAATTTTAGCAAAAGTCCGAAAATTGTCAGAGACGAATTCGACCGGATAATTTCTGTCAAATACTAATTATGCAACTGACACAAACAAAACAATGCGCTAATTGTCCGTGGAAACTAGACCGAGATTTGAGCAAAATTCTGGCTATAACCGGGAAAATCACCGCAATTTGAATCAGACGATCGCCAATCCAGACATTGATATTTCAGAAGTTATCCATCAAGTAACAACCCCTATGCGATTAATGGGTTGCCACTACTCCACGGATGAGAAACTGCTTGAATGTGTTGGCTGGATTTACCATCAACTTCGCAACAATAATCTAGCTCTGCGACTCGCATTAATGCGGTACTCCCAGATAAAAAAGCTTGAGATTGATGGCGCACAACGGGCAACTTTTGCTGAAACTTTAAAAGACTAACTCGTTCATTGTCCCAACTCTTAGGAAACTTAGATGTCACACTTAACACAAATCAAAACTCAAATCAAGAATCCGATCGTCCTACAAGAGATTCTTCAGAAAATGATTCAATCTGAGCTTGATGGAATTCTTACAGGAGCCTATCTGGAAACTAACAGCCATATCCATGACCCTTTCGGCAACAGTAAACTAGCAGAGTTTGTTATTCGGCGCAAACAAAGCTATCAGGGTGGTTATGATTTTGGCTTCAAATTGATAGAAGGGACAGACGAGTACGAGTTTCTAACTCGTGATGGTTCCATCCATGCTGCTAAGCAATTTATGGAGAAGCTTCTACCCTGGTATGCACGGGAAAATACTCTATCAGTATTGAGAAGTCAAGGGTTTAATATTGAGTCTCAAACTGAAGAAAATGGTGAAGTTGTCATAGTTGCTGGTAAGTGGTGTTAATGATTAATTATAAAGCGAAGTTAATGCTTCGCTTTAAAAAGCTGATTTGTAAAGTGAAAATAGTAAGGATTGAAAATCATGGAGCATGGCACAGAAGTAGTACAAGAAGCTGAAAGAATTCAAATAGAGGTTGATCAAATCTTTGAGATAGCTCGATCGAATAACTGGAGTTTGGAACAATTTGCGGTCAAAGTTTTAGCGGGAGCTACAGATTTTGACTTAGGATATTTTGCAATTGGTGTTCAACTTATTCAAAATGTCACAGAAATTGATGGCAAAAGTGCGATCGAAGTCCTCAAGTTTTTGATTTTTAAAGTTCAGCAACAGGATACTTTGAAAATTAAGCAAGCACAGGAAATGTTCGTTCGTGGATTAATTATCAACAAAAACAAAGCTGAACAACGGTTGGCAGAAGAGAAAATATCGAAGCAAATCTCGAAGAAAAGGAGAAATTAGCCATGTCTGACACGAAAAATATGAAAGAAGAGAAAGCATTTCTACTTGTCCGCCGACAGATTCAAGGATTATTCAGAGAGGCAGAAATTCAAAACTGGTCAATTCAGGATTTTGCTGTGAAGGTTTGGTTAGGGACAATTCTTGGACTTATCCCAGAAAAAACTCTAGCCTCAATATTAGTTGAGAAAGCAGCTAATATTCCAGCAGCCGAGACTTATAAACTCATTGATGATTTAGCTGCTCAATCAAGAGAAGGGAAAAAAGAAGCGATGCAACGCGCAGTCAAATTACTTTTGGATGGTTTGCTCATCATCAATAATCAAATTGGGGTAGCTAAATGAAAACTTACAAAGCTGATGACTCGGTTGGACAACTGAAACTATCGATCGCACTCCATCTGATACCGAATCTGCCCCCGATTCCCTGCAAGGATTATCGGCTTATCGTAATAGATCCTCCTTGGGTCTATTCACTTCGGGAAACAGACAAAACTCACCGGGGCCGTTGCAGTTATCCATCTATGACCGAGGAGGAAATTCTCAATATGCCAATCAGTGCGATCGCCAAAAATGATTCATATCTACTTCTGTGGGTGACAAATAACCATCAAGCGCTAGGGTTCCGGTGCTTAGAAAACTGGGGATTCACGCATCGATCGACCTTCACATGGGAGAAGGTCACGAAGGATGGCCGACCTCACATCGGAATGGGTCACTACGGGAGAAATTGTACTGAGCACTTCCTGGTAGCTACCAAAGGTGAACCAGGGAGTTTTAGCACCCACGGTCTAACCAACATCCCGAATATCATCAGAGCGCGGAGAGGTAAGCATTCTCAGAAGCCGGAAGAGTTTTGGACGATCGCAAATCAACTGGCAGAAAAACTAGAGAATTGTGAGGAATTGGGGCAATTGTCGCAACCGTCGAGGATTGAGCTATTTGCAAGGCAACAGCGCTCAAACTGGGATGCCTGGGGTGCTGAAGCTAATTTGCCTAGTGCTTTGCCAAGCGAGGAATGACATGAAGTTTAGGTGTTGATATGTTCAAATTCATAATTGTGGCAGCTAGATTTTCCTTTGATGTAGCGAAAACTGGCAATCTTCTTTTCTTAGGAATTGATGGCAAATGGATTGATAATCTTGACGATGCAAGGGTATTTGATGATGAAGCCAGTGCATTAGCTGAGTTTAATCAATGCCTTCGACCCAATTATTTTGAGGTTTCGGTTCTTAAGGTCTATTGGAATGATGTGAACAAAGACTGTCTTTCAATTGACTAATAGCAATTGAATACTTTCCCTAGTTTTTCAATGGAATTACTAGGGTTAAGTCTCTCCGTTAGTGCTTCGCTTTGAGATGTTGATTTGTTCTCTCATATTTACCATCATGACAACCGTTCATAACGACTGCACAACGACAGAATCAGAATCTAATGAATTGCCAGAGATTGCTGAAAACGGATTTATTATTGTGAGTGACTTCTTCGCATATCAGCATGAGTCGATCGTCACCGCAATGAAAAATAGTGACATTCCGCATGAGATAGAGTTTCATCCTCATAATGAGAAAATGCTGTGGAGAGAAGGTGCTTTCAGAGTCTATGTTGCTCTTTTACATCTTGAAGCAGCCAGAGATTTGTGTAGAGCTACAGAAACAGCCCCTGTAAACTAGGAATTCACCAGCAAATAGCAAATAATAGCGTAATTACTGGGTCGCTCCAGTCCTAAATATGGTTTCACCTGAGATAAATATTGCCGGATTCCACAAAGTAGCTGATTTTCCGTTAAATCAGCATCATACAGTTCTGAATGCTGTCAAGAAAATACCTTATCAGCTAGAGTTTTACGTTTATCAAGGCAAGTTTACCCTTTACGTTTTAGCCGAAGATATTCAAACAGCAAAAATATTGTTGGAAATCCCAATCGAGGGATAGTGTTTAGCTTCGCTATAGGATATTGATTTCACATTGTTTACAGGAGCCAAAATGTCACGATTTTACGCTTTAATCAACTCAACAGGAATTCAAGAAGTAGAAGCAACTGAAGTGCCAATGGTTGCTGAAATTCAAAAAGTTGTAGGAATTCCAGACGAAGAAGCTTTCTTTGAAGCGGTCTATGGCTGTTATTCTGACCAATCACTCGCTGTTTTGGTTGATGATGACTTCTTGCGGAAGGCTCATCAGCCAACTATGCTTACTCCAAAGCGTGTCATCCTTCAGGGACAAGTTCTCGTTGTGGCGATCGATCCACAAATTGAAGATTTCTGCTTGCTCACTAAACAGCAGGTAGAGTTGGTGAAACGAGAAACCAAACTCTATCAAGCACATTCACGTTAGCACGCTTTGGATCGATCGAGAGTCAGTAACTAGCATCAATTTCAGCGCATTTACGTGGGAGTTGCGCCCCACACTCATAATGCAGTGCTTCGCTTGGTCGGTAACGATTTTTAATCAGGTGACAACAATGCTAGATGCCACACAGTCAACTCAACCCACAGAATATGACGCGGTACTAGGCAATCAAGTCTCAGTTCCCGTCGGTGCTGCGGTACTCGGAGGTCTATCCGGTGTCAGGAGCCGTTTAGCGTCACCTCACCTGGGAGCCAAAATTGGTGCCATCTCTGAAGCTTCCAAATATGGTGAGGCTGGTTTTGATTTGATTGTCCAGCTCTTGCACGATAAGTCGATCGACCCAGCAGTAAAAAAGGCTGGGAAAACTTACGTTTCTTCAATGTTAAACGATACTTTAGTGACTGATGATTTGGGATGGTATCTTATTGGACATGGACAGTTATATCCTGAGAGCAAAATAGATACTTTGCGATTAGCTTGTGAAAAACTTCTTGCTTACATAAACACATTGTACGGGAAAAAGAAATGGTATTTCGGCGGAGGCTACAGCTATATCACCTTTTCTCAAGTTCAAAATTGGGAATGGGCTAAAGGCAACAGAAAAACTTTAAGCAATTCAATCAACTACTTAGTACAAATTCTTTCAGCCGAAAAGCTAAGAAGAGTAATAATTTTGAACTTTGTTTACTACTGCCAAACGTATTATGATATTTGCGTAGCTTATCAGAAGGAAATACCTAGAAATAAGTTTCCTAACAATATTGAACCCAGATTGTTAAGCCAAGGCATTTATCACAGTTTGCTTCCTTGGTTTGAAGAGGATTTCTCAAGACTAATTTCTTCCTCATTTGAAGATTTAGTGATTGAATAATCAGCTAACGATCGTCCAGGCTTTCCTTTCAGATTGTAAATGATTTGAGGTCAGTTATTCAATTTATAGAAAGCCTGATGATTGGCCATCTCGGGTTCAACTTGAGGAGGACGTGATTAATGAACCATTCCTGAAAAAGATGGTTTGCCTCAAAGAAATGCCGTTCATGGGTTCCTATTACAATTTCATGCCTGATTTGGAGGAAGCTTACCAAAATCAGGTTTTGGTCGATAATATCTGCCCGCACCAGGGTTACAAAACTTTTCCTACTTCGTAGCTTGCGGGCGCGGAGCGCATCGATGACTGCGACAGGGTTTGTCCCGGTCATGGCCTCGGTTTCAAAAATGGCAAAGTTTGCTCTCGACTGGGCAACCACGGCGAATAAGGTATAGCCTGGTTGCCCAGTCGAGGTATAGGCGAGGTATAGGCGAGGTATAGAGTCAGCAGCGCAGTGACGGGAGTAGCGCCCCGTCAAGCGCGTTGTAATGTAACTCCCGGCGATCGCTCCTGATTCATCAAATCCTGTACTTCGTGAGTTAGTCTTTGGGCTTCCTCAGCGCTCAGGGAATTTTTATTATTTAGATTCAGGTAATCAGCGAAGAATCCTGCAATTACATAACTTTGCCAGATAAACATTTCGTTTTTGGTTCCGGCAATGGGGCGGTCAAAGTTTTCACCTACGTGAAACACCGAATTATCTTCAGGATTTCCATAGAATTTGGGTGATTCCTTTTTAATGGGACTGCTGAAAACTCTGTAACGTTTCCTGACAACCGATGTTAAATGGGTAATTTTCACCCCCGGCAGTGGATTATTTTTGTCTCGGTAGTTGCCTTCGTTCATCCAGGCATTGAAAGCATCTATGTTGCCCGATACTTGATATCGATCGCCTTCCTCACTCTGGTTTCCATAGGTAGACAGAAGCATTCCCTTGAATAACTTAAAAACCTCTTCATCTGATTGGTTCATAGAAAAAGAGCAATCCTTCAAGATTTCTTTACAGCCTGTCAAAACTTTCCAAGCATCTGTTATGTTTGTATGGATAGACAACATTTGGCTGCACACTAAATCAGCCTTTCTTCTTCTGATTCCTAAGTATACTGTGTGTCGATCGCTTATCATCGCCGGAGCTATATAGCAACCAGTTATTAGCTTTTGATTTGGATCGAATCCTAATCCCGCCTCTCTTCTACGTTTAGCTTCGCCCATATTCCCTCTACTCAAGAATAAATCTTTTCTAGTTTAACGCTTTATTTGTTTAGTGAGCAACTATTTTAGTTGTAAAGCCTTATTTACTATGTTGTCAGTAATGTTGTCAGTAATGTTTCCACTAATGTTTCTCCCAATGTTTTTAGTAATGTTTTTCGCAATGTTTCTAATGCTTCGCTTGTGAGGGTTTGAGATAGAGGATTAAATAATGGCAGAGTTCGAGATAAAATATGGTACTTGGGAAAGCAAAGATGGCAAACTAATAAAATACACAAAAGAAAGTTGCCAGCTTAATAGTTACGACGATTGGAGCGAGTATCATCTCCAAATTACCAGATGGCCAAAAACTACATCAATTGAGATTGTAGTGATTAGTGGCGATGAAGGATATGACTCTGAAAGCCGATGGTCTAACTCAACAGTTTATCGGTATATCAAACTGCCTCATGCTGAATTTGATGCAAAAAGACAGGAACTAATTCAGAAAGTTGTTGAGCTAGCAAATCAACAATTTGGTTATATAACACTTTAATAGCGCATATCTGGGTCGCTCCCAGAATTCTTACTATGTACGACCAAAGCAAAATAACGCTGGGTAGAACCATTAAAAATGCTCGGCAACAGTACGGGTTGAGCCAGAAAGATTTGTGTAAATTGCTGGTTACGCCGTCAGAGCTTTTTGAGACGATCGACCGCTGCCTGCTAGCAAAAATCGAAAACAACCGAGTTGATGTGCGATCCAGTGAGTATGACTGGTTGATACCCAGTATTGCTCGAATATTTGCTCTTAATGTTGTTTGGCTTGAAGAAATTCGTCAACAAACCGAAGTTGAGCCTCTGGACTTAGAAAACGCCGTAGCAGTATTTCCCATTTACTTCAATCGCAAAACCTATGACCTATAAAAGAGTGTATCTGCATCGGATGGTGGCAGAACAAACCGTCGATCGTAAGCTCAGACCCGGCGAAGTTGTTCATCACCTGGACGAGGACAAATCTAATAACTCGCCAGAAAACCTGGTGATTTGTTCTAGTCCTTCTGTTCACGGACGATACCATGTCCGTTCTCTAAGACAGAAACTTGAAGTCGAGCTTCCTCTGATTCAAGTAGGCGATTTGTGGCTTTAAATCAACAGCTTGCTCAAATAAGTTATTCCAGTTCCAGTAAACCATTTTGGGTATTTCCCTGAAAACACAACACACGATTCTTGCCGTTACAACAGCTTTGATCGTCGCACTAGCAGCAACCAGTCCTCTATTTACTTCAGGCAAAGTAACTGAATCTAGCCAAGTCGATCCATATCTTGGGGAATATGATGAAGAGTCATATCCGATCGGCATTCAAATTGAAGAATTTGAAGGTAACAAGAAAAATTGAGAGTAATGCTTCGCTGTAAAGTAGTGTTATTTTCTTCACTGCTATGAAATTAGAAGATTTAGTTCGGTTTCTGAAATATGAAGCCGATCTCGCTACCTTTTTCCACACTTCTGCCAACTATTACTATCATAATCAGAAACTACCTTCCGAGATTGAAACTCAGAAAATCAAGGTAGTTTTAGCCGTCAGCGATCAAAAAGAAGGTCAGCAGCCAAAGAGTAATGATCCACTCTATCAACAAGCCTATCAAATCGCTCAGTCTATTTAATTGGAGCTGATAAGATGGAAGGCATTAATATTTGGTCTGGCTCTGATATTGGGATTGGTGCAGCTTTGACCAATCCTACAGAGCTAGCTTTCCGAAAGAACAAAATCAAAAATCATTACCCGGTAACATTCAATGGTGTGAATTTCCGTGATGCTGAATCTGCCTATCAAAAGCACAAAAGCCCTGATATGCAGGAATCGATCGAGATTATGACGGAAATCCTTGTGTGCAAATTACAGCAACATCCTCGGCTCTTTGAAGCAATTACACAGCGAGGCGGTGTTGAATGGCTTAAGCGATGCCGTCACATTGTTGGAATCAGAAATAGTCGCTGGGAAGGCTACGGATTGGAAAGCAATTTCATCCTGTGCTTGATATTTGCCTATCAATTGTGTAGTGAATAGCGTGATTGCCGGGTCGCTCCCGGTCTTAAATTATGTCTAAGCCTAAGTCTGAAATCAAGTTTGCGATTCTTAAGGCGAGTTATTGGGTTGGCGATGCTACTGAATATGGCTGCGTTTACTGGCTTCTCGAAATGAAAGGAAAATGGACTGAAGACTTTGAAGCAGCCCATTTTTTCGATACTCGATTGGATGCTGACTTACGCTTAACTGAGGAGAATCGTGCTTCTGAAAATCCTCATAGTTCCATTGTTGAGGTTGAACTGTACCGCGATTAAGAACCAGCAATGAAAAGTACATTTTACTGGTCAAATTGGAAATTTACGATCGAAAGCTCTTGCTACTACGACGATTCACCAGGCAATGTATTTTACCTAGAAGCAATCGTTATGCCAGAACTTGAGTTGGTAGCTAAATCGGAACTCAAAGGCTGCAATCGATCGCTAGCCGAACAAGCAGCTAAGTCAATGGTTGTGTGCGACAACAAAATTGATGAAAAATATTTCCTGAAAACTCTTTTCAGTTAATAATGCTTCGCTCTGAGGTTTTGAGTTAGTCAACGACCCAGCACTAAATCATAGATTCTAGTGAGGGCTTGCAAAAGTCTGTAGTTGACCCGTCTAAGCTCCTTGAGAGCTACGTTATCCAGGTCACAGCACCCGAGAATGCTTCAACAGTTCTCGGCTCTGCTGTCAGTCATTAAACGTCCGATTTGGGTTTAGGTAGTGTGGCTGACCTCGACACCGCCTAGATAACATTGACCAGTTGAACTTTACCCTAGCAATAGGAGCTTTCAAATGCCGAATAGAAATGCAGTTTTTGTGTTTACACGATGATTAGTTTAAATTGTCCAGCATTTTTAGGCTTAAATCAATCGCGTCAACTTGAGACTGAGGCACAAGAAAATAGTGATGTGGATTTTTTTAATTATCCACAATGGAATCCTGAATACGGATGGAAAAATACTTTAAATAATCTGCGTCTCATTATCAACCGCTTTTACTATTTTGTAAGGATTCAGGTCTAAAAACTTGCGGCTCCAACGCTTGTCTGGCAAGGGTTTTAGGGCAAAATAAGGGTTTTTGTCTTTCGTGGTTGATTGTCAATAAAGGACGAAAAACTGTCATTTTTTGTCATTTATTGAGAATAGAGATTTATTTAGCATCAAGCTCCAGATCTAAAGTCTTTGCCCAGCAAGGAGTTCAGTGACCTGAATCCTTACACTATTTTGGTTGATTTATCCCTGATTAAGTATTTTTTCTAATTCACCTTTATTGCTGGGATTCAATCAATTAATTGCTGCAATCAATCACTTTAAACCCTGTTATGCTTTTGGATGATTTAGATTATTTACTACTTGCTTATTCCCAAACGTGACAGAAGAGGGATAAATTGACGGGGCGGGTCAACTGTGGCAATCGCAGATTGCTACAGTTGAGGACTCTTGTGGAGACTTTCGCTTCCTCACCCTTGTACAGCTGATCGCATCTTGGTTCTGTGCGATCGCCTTATTCTGTGATAATTAAAAATTGCTCTCATTTGAGCGGTAGACGGATTGTAAATGTACTGCCTTTGCCTAACTCACTCTGAAGTTGGATGCTACCTTGATGAGCGTGGGCGATCGCAGCCGCAATCGATAGCCCTAATCCTGCCCCACCTGTAGCTCTAGAGCGATCGTTCTGCACTCGGTAGAAGCGGTCAAAAATTCGCGTTTGTTCGGCTGGGGCGATACCAACACCTGTATCTTGAACTTGAATTATGGCTTCCTTGTCGGTGCAATCGAGGATGGCAAGGATTAACCCTCCTGGCGGGGTGTGGTGAATGGCGTTTGTAATTAAGTTCGTCACCATCCCGTAAAGTTGGGCTTCATCCCCAAGAATTACAACGGCTCGCGAAGCACGAATTTCTAACTTCAATTCCACCTCAGCCATCATTGCTAAACCTGCAAGTTCTTCTACTAAATCGCCGATTAGATAGTGGAAACAGCAATGCTGCAATTGAGTCGGAATCTGTTGTTGCTCAATTCTACAAATAAACAATAAATCTTTCACTAACCTAGAAAGGCGGATGTTTTGTCGTTCGATAATATCCAGGTTTTGACTAACCTCCGGTAAATCTTCAGCCAGACGAGTATCCTCAACAGTAGTCTGAATGACAGCCAGAGGCGTTCGCAATTCATGAGCGGCATCGGAGGTGAATTGTTGCATCTGGAGATAGGACTGATAAATTGGTCGCATCGCTAATCCAGATAACCACCAACTAGCTCCTCCCACTAGCAGCATGACCAAGGGTAAGCCTAAAAAGAGCAACAATCGCAAAGTGTTCAGATAAGCATCCCATTCTTTGAGCGATCGCCCAATTTGCATATAACCCCAAGGCAAACCGCTGTTTGTTCTCAGTAATAAAGAAATTTGATAAAAGCGATCGCCATTAGAAAGATGCAGAATTTGCCAAAACTCTTTTGGTGCAAAGTTTTCTAATACATCCGGCTGCTCTCCAACCTTCCCTAATATTGCCCCAGATTGGTCTAAAAAGCGGAGATAATATCCCTCCTGCTGAAACACCCTAGCAGTATGTCGCACCCCGTCATTGCCTGAAGAGTAACAGTTTTCATTCCACAGACACAAACCGGGCAAAATAGTTTTCAAGCTGGATGAAAGCTGTCCCGGTTGTTGTAATTGTGGTTCGATAGTGTCATGCAGCGTTCCGGCTAAGGACTGTAGTTTTTCCTGGAGGATGTATCGCTGCGTGTGAAACACAACCTGATAGACTGCAACACCGCATATACCTAACAAAAACCCCAGGACGATCGCATACCAACCTGCAAGTTGCCAGCGCGTGCGGTTAAATAGCTTGTTGGAGTGCATATTACTTGTTCAAGCGATACCCGAATCCATGAACCGTTTCAATCATCCCGTCACAGCCAGAATCTGCCAGCTTGCGGCGCAACAGACGAATTCTAGCAGCAACTACATTGCTCATCGGGTCAGTATCCACATCCCACAGCCGAGTCAAAAGTCGATCGCGCGTGAGGATTTGATTCGGATGCTGCATGAAATATTCCAGTAACCGAAACTCATTAGCCGTTAGAGGAATCACCCTTAGCTGTCCTCCGTCATCCGTAGTGGAGATGATGGATTTAGTATAGTCAAGCAGCAATCGCCCCGCCTCAAGTTGGGCAGGATTGAAATATGGCGACTGTTCTGGCGACAAACTCCGTCCCCGTCGCTGGAGAGCCCGCAACCGGGCTAACAACTCCGCTTTCACAAACGGTTTCATCAAATAGTCATCAGCCCCAGCATCCAGCCCGGCCACCATATCCTCCGTGCGATCTTTTGCCGTCAACATCAAAACAGGTAAAGGATTATTCTGCCGGCGCAAACGTTGGCACAATTCTAGCCCAGAAGTTCCCGGTAGCAACCAGTCAAAAATCGCCACCGTGTACTCGGCCCATTGGTCTTCCAGATAGTTCCAAGCAGTTGTGCCATCTTGCACCCAATCCACCAGGTACTTTTCTCGGCTCAAGGTGCGTTGCACAATGGCACCCAAATCGGGTTCGTCTTCCGCCAGCAGAATTCTCATTCGATCGCTACCTCATCCCCTTTCGTTGGTGGCTGCTCCACGTTGTAGTTTCTCAGATCGGGCACTTTCATCACCCGTTTAGGCATCAGAAACTTCCCAAATCGAGCATACAATGCAGGTAGAACCAGTAGGGTGAGAGCAGTTGAGGTAAAGAGTCCGCCGAGGACAACGATCGCCAACGGCTGCAACAATTCCTTTCCGGCTCCACCGCTTAACACCAAGGGAATCATCCCCAATGCCGATGTGAGTGCAGTCATCAGAATCGCCAGCAACCGTTCCATCGAGCCTTCGACAATGACTTTGGGAAGCGGCATTCCTTGTGCCAGTTTGGTGTTGTAGTTGTCTACCAGCAGCAATCCATTGCGCGTCGCCACGCCAAATAGCGTCACAAAGCCCACCATTGAGGGAACAGAAAGAACACCGCCCGTTAGCAGCACGGAGATGACACCGCCAACCAGTGCTAATGGTAAATTGATCATCACCATCAGCATCGCAGGAACGGATTTTACGGTGAAGTACATCAATACTGCGATCGCCACCACCGCTAAGATTCCGAAAATTAGGAAGTTTTGAGCAGCGCGTTGTTCCGACTCATACTGTCCGCCGTACTGAATATAGTAGCCTTGGGGCAGTTGCACTGATTGCTTAACCTTGGCACGAATGTCACCGACGACCGAACCAACATCGCGTCCCTGTACGTTGGCTGACACCACAATTAAACGAGAGACATTTTCTCGGTTAATCGTGTTTGGTCCATTGCCAAAGTCAACCTTTGCCACTTGCGAAAGCGGGATGATTTGACCTGTTGGGGTATTAACTTGGAGGTTGCGAATCGTGTTGAGATTGCGACGGGCTGATTCGTTGACCCAAACCAACACATCGACCAACTGTTGACCATCGGGTACTTGAGCAACCACGCGACCATTCAGGGCTGTTTCCGTGAAATCTGACAATTGGGCGATCGTCAATCCGTAGCGGGCGGCTGCATCTCGGTTAAATTGAATTTGTACTTGACGGATCGGTATTTGGGGCTCAAGCTGAAGGTCTACCAATCCCTTCACGCCTTTCATGGTCGTTTCGATTTGTTCTCCAATGCGGCGTAGTTCTTGTAAATCGTTGCCGAATACTTTAATGGCGATCGCACTTCTCACCCCCGACAACACTTCATCCATGCGGTGACTGATAAAGCCACCGATATTGGTAGCAACTCCCGGAAACTGACCCAATGCCTCCCGCAAGGCTTGAATCGAGGCAGGACGGTTTTGCATCGCAGCTTCACTCAGTTCCACGTCCAGGTGGGCCAAGTTCACCGATGCCGCATCCGGATCACCCGGAGCACGCCCTGCCCGGAGTTGTACTGATTCAAACCGGGGGTCATCCTTAAGTGCTGTTTGAATCGCTAACCCGACGCGATTGGTTGATTCCAATGAGGAACCCGGATAAAGGGCGATCGCATTCATGAGCGATCGTTCCTGGAACGTTGGCAGAAAATCCCGTCCTAACGTCGGCACAATCAACATTGCCGCTACCATTGAGGCTGTGGCCAATCCTAAAATTAAGGTAGAGCGACGCATCGCCATTCGCAGCAACGGATCGTAAAGTTGTTTAGACCACCGGGCTAGGAAGGGTTCTGTCGTCTGCATCCGGCTGTGGGGCAGCAGAATGGCACACAATGCAGGGGAGATTACTAGGGATTCCAGGCTGGAGATGATTACCACCACCAGATAGGCAATGCCCATTGGGGTGAAGATGCGCCCTTCCACACCAGAAAGCGTGAAGATTGGTGAAAAAACAATAATCCCAATTAACGTGGCTCCAATCAGTGACTCGCGCACTTCCTGAGAACCCTCAAAAATAATTTCCATTGCTGGCTGGGGATTGGGCGAGAGGCGATTTTCCCGTAAGCGGCGGTAGGTATTTTCGCAGTAGACGATCGCATCATCAACTGCTGTCCCGATCGCCACTACCAATCCGCCGAGGGTCATGGTGTTGAGTTCCAGTCCAATCCAGGAACACACCAACAGTGAGAACAGTAGCGAGAGAAAGAAATCCAGCAAACAGATGGTGAGGGTGCGCCAGTTCATCAGAAAGGGAATCAGGATGGCTGCGACAATCAAACTGCCTTCGATCAACGCCGATCGCACATTACCAACTGAGGCATCAATGTAGGCATCTTGCCGGAAAGTGACATTCGCCTTCACATCTTTGGGTAAGCCCGGTTTAATTTCCTCCATCGCCTCGATGATGGCTTGCGTGACGGTGGGACTATCCACCAAAGGTTGCTTGTTGACCATCACCACCACAGCCCGTTTAGTATTCCAACTGGCATCGCCTCGCTGGAGTGCAGCCCCAATCTTCACCTCTGCCACATCCCGCAGTAGAATCGCTTTTCCTTCCTGCACCTTGACGACCGCTTTTTGCAAATCTTCGATGTTCTGGATTTGTCCCTGTCCCCGAATCACTAATTCGCGTTCGGGGTCAATCAACAATCCACCGGCGGTTTTGGCATTTGCCTCGTTTGCAGCCTTGACGACTTCCTGTAGCGAAACCTTCAACGCTTTGAGTTTTTCAGGATTCGCAATGACCTGAAACTGCTGAATTTCTCCGCCGTAGACTAGCACTTGCGATACGCCTGGAACTGCCAGCAAGCGATTGTTGATTTTGCCATCCACCAAACGCCGTACTTCCATGATCGATGTAGTGTCTGACGTGAAAGCATATTGAATCACCGTCCCGATGGGGGGAGCTAGGGGCGATATCTGCGGTGTACCTATGCCTTCTGGAAGTCGGTCTTGCGCGTCCTGCAAGCGCTCTGCCACGAGTTGACGAGCTTGATAGGGGTCAGTACCCCATTTAAACACTACCCGCAGTACAGAAATTCCTACGGCTGAGGAGGTACGGACGACTTCAACTCCTGGTGTTCCGTTGACCGCACTTTCTAGCGGTAACGTCACCAACGATTCCACCGCTTCCGGGGCTAGACCGGGGGCTTCGGTCTGTACTTCTACTTGAGGGGGCGCAAAGTTGGGCAACACGTCGAGGGGCATTCGACTTACAGTATGCAGGCTCCAGATGGTTAGGGCGATCGCCCCGAACACCACTAACCATCGTTGAGCAATAGACCATTTGGGGATGACGTTTAACATAAGGATGAAATTTGGATAGCATGAGGCAAGCTTTTAGGAGACGGAGTAAAGAAATTTACTCAGTCGCGATCGACTGTTACCAAAAATCTTGGTTTTTGAATGTCTACCGATCCTTGCCTTTTAACCCAAAGAGGGCGAATCCACCCACCAGTAAAACTCCTGCGCCTGCTACCCACATCAAAGGTGACGATCCTTGAGCCGGCTGCGTTTCTGCTGGCGATGTAGCGGCCGATGCTTGCGATGTAGCGGGCGATGTAGCGGGTGATGCCTGCGTTTCTACTTGCGATGTAGCGGGTGATGCCTGCGTTTGGGCCGGAGGTTTACCTCGCAATGCCTCGGAGTACAAAAGCGTTGCCCCCTGCATCACAATCTGATTCCCCGGAACTAAATTGCCTTCTTTAATTTCCACCACATCTCCAGAGTCGGTACCAGCCTGAACTGAGATGGGTTTGTATGTCGTTCCCTCTTGGATGTAGACGAGCTTTTGCCCATTGGCATCAATCAAACTGGTGCTGGGAATTTTTAGAATACCTCCATCGGTCGTGGGGGCGATCGCCTCTGTCTTAATTCCCAATGCGGTTGCTTTACTGGCATCAACCTCAATGGGTTGCATAATCTTCGCCGCATCGCCACCTGCAAACTCGTTGTCATGCCCAACGTGCCCTAGCACCGGAGCTGAACCCGTGCACAACACTAATCCCAAAACAAAACTAGATCCGTAACGGACGATCGATAAAGAATTCAACTGCAACGACTTCGATAACATGGAAATTTCCTCCTCACATTTAGGAACGGGTGTGATGAAAATAGCCACTCCTCTGAAGGGTTATCTATGTCTCACCCTTCTTGTCGTGTATCTTCCCCCGCTAGAATGTCAGGCCGAAATAAAAATTTGATGAAACTTTGAAACGAAGTCTACAGATATTTGCAGAAACCAGTAAACCTCGTGCATTGCGAGTGTTCTGACGGGTGCCCTAAATGCTTGATTCAGATTGGCTGTACCCAACACAACCAGGGACTGCACAAGAAAGTCGGTTTGTTTCTGCTTGAAGCAATAGCTACAAATTCTTCAATTTAACAGCCGATAAAGTGTCCGGTGCCGATTCCTGGTAAAAATTAATGATATTCCAATCCACCGCATCATCCGGGAACAGGGATAATTGCCCCGGCGATACGTTAGACTGCCTGCGGTTGTGGTACGACAGGTGACACGCGGTACACAGAGCGATTAAGTTTTCAGGGCGGTTGTCCTCCGGTATCCGGTTGCGATGGTGCACCGCCAAAGTTAAAGCACACCGTTCAGATTTGGTTAAGCCGCTTTGTTTGCCGGGTCGGAGGCATTGTTGATGGCACTTTGCACAACGCCACCCCGCGTTTTCTTTCACCGAGAGCGCAATCTCTTGCCAATTATCGGGATACCTCTTTGGTTTAGGCATAGCGGTAAAAGCTTATATTTTCAAAATATGGCGATCGCTCTGTTAAGTAAATTCAATTCAAAATTATCAGCAGCTAATCAACTTCAACGCTGTCTTGAATCTCCCACAGGAATTCTGCCAATAAGCGAAAATCTTCAACCGTGGGCTTATATTCGCAAGCTACTTCCCATGCTTCGGTTAAAGTAGCACCAGAGTGAGGAAATTGGTTTTGATGTGGGCTTCTGATGGGTTAATGCCCGATTTTACCAGTTGTAGTTCTAACGCGGGATATTTGCTGCTGGCAAGGATGTCGGCATAGTCGGTATCTAACAAATCCAGTTGTTCAATGGGCGGGTCAGTCATTTGTCACGTTTCAACTTCTAGGGTTCCTGTAACTGCTCACCGCAACAGCGTTGCGGTATCGCCAATGATGTCAGCGAGCGCTATGCACTTTAGTTAGTAGGTGGTATTCCAGAAAAACTGGCCACAATCAAAAAGGAAGTTTGTGGAAAACTGGTTGATTCAATTTCTTTCAACGGAAAGTTCAGTTGAATTGTAAACCTGGAGGACTACGACCAGCTAAAGAAAGTAACTCATATAGTTGTGCGATCGCTTCGCCACCTTGCAGGCGCACTGTTTCTAAAAAGCTAAACATTTGAGCGACTAATTGAGCGCCCCAATCACTACGCGCTCCTCCAGTTACTTTCCGATGCACGACCACGGGGCGTAAAGCTCGTTCAGCATCATTGTTGTCAGGTTTAACTTCTGGATAATCTAAAAAAGTAAACCACTCTGTCCAATGACGTTGAATCCGGTTGGCTAATCGTTGGGCATCGGCCGGCCAACCTTTGACAGGCGCATTAGTCAAGACATCTTGCAATTTGGCTTCCAGTACAAGACGTTCTGCCGCCATCGCTTCCCGACTCAATTGACCAGTATGATACTCCCTATATCGGGTTCTAGCAGTGGTTAAAATTTCACTAACTGCCCCAGCTAATAGTCGATTGCCCTCAAAACGACTCAGTTTTAGTGCTTCTAAATCTCGTTGCAGATGGGTCAAACATTTCTGTTTAGCTGCCGCTGATTGAGGGTTGTAAGCGCTGAAACAATCACTACTAAGAATGCCTTCAAAGTCTTCTCCCAATAGCTGTTTTAGTTCGGCACTACTGCGGGTGGGAGCTAATAGTAATACACAAACCTTGTCACTGGTGGCTACCCACAACCAATATTTGATTCCATCAATGCAGTAAGTAGTTTCATCAACGCAGCGCACACCCGGTTGTTGTACGTAGCTCAACCATTGCTGATAGATTGGCTGCAAGCTCTCTTGGAAGTAACGCTGCATCTTGGCTAGAGAACCTTGAGAGATGGGTACTCCCAAGACGTGTTCCACAAAATATTCTTGTTTTCGCCACGGTAAGTTACCCCCATATCCTAGCCAACCAACCACACTACACAATCTGCCGCCGTAGCTAAATCCTTCCCATACTCCGGGTGGTAATTGAGAGTATCCCGACCAGCCACAATCGTTACACTGGCATAAGGGACGACGATATTCTCTAATTTCTACGGGTTGCTCTATGAGCTCGGCTACTTGTTGCACTTTACGGGGTGCTGCTGTAACTGGCTCCACTGCTGCTTGACAAACCGGACAAGTTTCTAGTTCTAGCTCTATAATTTGGTCAGGTTCACCAAATCCATTGCGCGTCTTGCCCGGATGGTCATATTTGGGACCGCGTTTTTTTCCTTTTTTTCGCTTGCTTTTGTCGCTGGGCTTGAGGAGCAGGTCTGCTGATGGGGGAGTAGAACTGTTTGATGAGGTGCGGTTTTTTAGCTTCTCTAACGCTTCTTTTAACTGTTCAATCTCCTGTTGCTGCTCTTCGATCAGGCGTTGTTTTTCTACCAGTTTTCGTTGTTGCTGTTTGAGCTGCTGCTGTTGTTTTAGTAGCCATTCTCCCAAAGACAACACTGCAATAGCCATCTTCTCTACTACAATGGCTATCTCTACTGGTTGGTTTGTCCGCGCTGTTGGATTCGGCATGACAGCTACTATACTCTATTTTCACCTATTTGGCTCAAACTCTTACCACACTTGCTCCCCGGCCCGCTATGACCCATCATTGGCGATACCGCAACGCAGTTGCGGTGAGCAGTTACGGGTTCCTTTCTTTCACCCCAACATCCACCACAACATCCACTCGAAGCGATCGCCTCTGGAATCAGAATTCTACTTCTCCATCAGATTTACCCTGCCCGAAATTTATGGAGTTTGTCCTTTGGTTATAAGGAGGGTCTTCCGGGGCTGGTTTCTTCAGACTTCGCTCACCTGACTTTTGTCTCTGGGATGTTTTGTCTTCGTGGGAGTTAGATTGCTGATTCTGTGAGTCCGACATTGAAAAGCTCCAGCTTATAACATTGAAAGTACAGAAGCTAAGATAACACTACCTGTTGCACAAAAGGCGGCCACACATAACGTATGGATTGCCTGATCTGCCACCTTAGCTTTTTGATCTCGCAACATCTCAAGCTCGTGGAGGGCTTCTATTTAATCTCATTTCATAATTATATATTTTATAGTGCAAATCTTGCCTGAGTCTTTTGTTGATAAATATTTAGTTTTTTAATTAAAATACATCCTTCTTAATTAGCTAAAAATAATTTTAATAATCTCGTGTTTGGTAAGTGTCATGATAAGTTATAATAGTTAAACTATAGTATCACCAAACGTGAGTTTTTCTGGAAAGGTATAGCTTAGTTATGTCTACTGCTCGTCAAATCATAGCGCTTTTAAAAAGCCACATAGAAGGCGAAGAGCAGCAGTTTTATTCTGCGGCTCTCCAGATTGCAGCGCATGAAGCAAGGCAGGGACACGGGAAACTTGCTGAAGAAATTCGTGAATTAATTGAAGAAGCAAAAACCCAACGTTCTTCAATAGAGCGTAAAACTAATCCAATTCCGTTAGTTCAGCCAAAAGGTGAATTAGCTAATTTACTCTCAGCACACTACCCAGAGACTAACCTAATTGATCTGGTGCTTTCACGCGAGCTTGAATCCAAACTTAAGCGCATTCTTACAGAACAGAAACAACGCCACCGCTTGCAAGATTATAATCTATCGCCTCGCAGAAAAATTCTCTTGGTAGGTACTCCTGGGTCTGGTAAAACAATGACCGCAGCAGCTTTAGCCGGTGAGCTACAGCTTCCTCTTTTTACTGCTATCTACAGTAGCCTGATTGGCAAGTTTATGGGAGAAACCGCCAGCCGACTTAAATTAATTTTTGAGGCGATGTCACTCACGCGGGGGGTCTATTTTTTTGATGAATTTGATGCAATTGGAACGCATCGCAACAATGCCAATGATGTTGGAGAGATCCGTCGCGTATTAAATTCATTTTTGCTATTTATAGAAAACGATCGAAGTGAGAGTTTGATAGTCGCCGCAACAAATCACCCAAATTTACTAGATGAAGCTCTGTTTCGTCGATTCGATGATATCATTGAATATACAGTTCCTACTGAAGAAATGATTCGCCGTCTTTTAGAGACACGGCTTGTCTTATTTGACCTGCAATGGAATGACTGGTCAGAGATTTTGAATGCTGCACAACACTTGAGTCTAGCTGAAATTGTTCGCGCTGCGGATGAATCTGCAAAGCAGGCTGTACTATTCCAGGATGAGAAAATTGATAAAGAAAATTTGCTGGCGACTATCTTAGAACGACGTGAAATGAACCTCCGAGTATTGAAAAAATCCTAATTGTAGTATGTCCAAACAATCACGCGAGCTTCCTCATATCTATTTATTTGAAAATGGCACAAGTGAAAATTACACCAGACCCAAGCGAGGTGGTGGAGCTAATTCCCCTCCCGAACGTAATAGGGCAGCTCATGCTAAATATCTAGAACAAGCGATCGGCAGAGCAATTCAAGAAGCTCGCAAACAGCTAAACTCCCGCGATTCTAAACTGGCTACAGGAGTCTCGGGCTTTTATCTAGAATTTGAGATTCAAGCTAAGGAAACAATTGCTTTAAAGTCCCTAGAAAACCAGCAAAAAAGAATTGAATTGGTGGTAGTAAAGAAACTCCCCGAACGGGAAGATATGGTTGGAGCAATAGTCTTCGTTCCCGAGTCATCCTCTGATTACTTTATGAAAAAAGTAGAAGAATATCGGGATAAAAATACCAAAACAAAAAAACCCAAAAATGAAGCTCTGATATCTCGTTTAGAAAATGTTCAGATTGGTAAAGTAACATCGCTATTCACCGATAATCCAGCTTTATTTCCAGAAGACGAGCGAAAAATTTGGTGGGAGGTTTGGCTCCGCAAGGATAAACGGGAGGAATTTAACCAGATTACTCAAAAGTTGGAAATTCACACAAAGCCTCATGCAATTTCTTTCCCTGAACGCGAAATTGTTCTAGCAATGTCCGATGTAGAAGGAATGGCACGAGTCATCCATAATTCTGATGCAGTAGCAGAATTACGTATCGCCAAAGATACTCCATCAATGTTTTTTGAAATTGCAGCTTCAGACCAAGTTCAATGGGTCAACGATTTAGAAAAACGACTGCTTGAACCTGGTAAACACGCTGTATCGATCTGTTTGTTGGATAGTGGGGTTGCACGAATTCATCCGTTACTTTCATCAGGAATGGCTTTAGACGACATGCACTCTGTCGAACCCTCTTGGGGGGTTAATGATAGTGTTTATTGGCGGGGTCACGGTACTGCAATGGCTGGTTTGTGTTTGTATTCTGACTCACTCATCGCGATGCTGGCAACATCCGAAAAAGTGAAACTTTTACATCGCCTTGAATCAGTCAAAATACTGCCACATACGGGACAAAACGAACCCGATCTTTACGGTGCCATCACGGAGCAGGGTGTTTCCTTACCTGAAATTCAAGCTCCCGAACGCCGTCGAGTTTTTTGTATGGCGGTAACGAGCAGTATAGACTCTAGCAATGCAGGAACGCCATCGTCTTGGTCAGCAGCAGTGGATCAGCTATGCTTTAACGATGGTGAATTCCGACGACTAATGATTGTTTCCGCAGGTAATATTTTTCAAGAAATCTTTCCAAAAGATTACCTCAATATTAACGATCTTGAAACAATAGAAAATCCCGGACAAGCCTGGAACCCTCTAATTGTGGGTGCTTGTACTGAACAAATTAATATTCTCGACCCTAACTATGCGGGCTGGCAGGTATTAGCACCTGGAGGCGATCTTTCGCCTCGCAGCAGGACTTCGGTAAGATGGGACTCTCAATGGCCAATTCGTCCAGATGTCGTTTTTGAAGGTGGAAATATGGCTTTTAACGGTCAAAATTCAGCCGAAACCATTGACGATCTTTGCCTTCTTACAACTTACTACCGCCCAAATGTCAGAATGTTTGATAGAATGAACGACACAAGCTGTGCAACTGCTCTCGCCAGTTACATGGCAGCACGCATCATGTCAGAACATTCTCATTATCGTCCAGAAACTGTACGCGCGCTGATCGTACACTCTGCGGAATGGACTCCAGCAATGCAGAATCATTTCAAAGTCGCATCTTCTAAAACTGCTAGACGCACTCTTTTAAGACGCTATGGTTATGGAGTTCCTGATTTAAGACGCGCCCTTCAAAGTGCTAGTAATGATTTAACACTAATTATTGAAGATGAACTACAACCTTTTTATTTAGAGGCGAACCTGGTTAAAACTAAAGAGATGAAGCTCCACAAGCTACCTTGGCCTAGCGAAGAACTAGAAAAATTAGGAGAGGAAAAAGTAGAGCTAAAGATTACCCTATCCTACTTCATTGAACCGAACCCAGGAGAGCGTGGATGGGCATATCGCCACCGTTACGCTTCTCACGGTTTACGCTTTAAAGTCAAAGGCTCTTTGGAAACAGACGATGATTTTAAATGGCGAATCAATCAAGCTACGAGAGAAGAAGAAGAAGGTAGAACAATCTCAACTATGTCGGATGAAAATAATTGGTTCCTCGGACCTAATACGAGGGATAGTGGTTCAATTCATTCTGATATTTGGCATGGCAATGCAGTAGAATTGGCACAGAAAGATGCAATTGCTGTATATCCCGTGGGGGGGTGGTGGAAAGAGAAAAAGTATTTAAATCGCTGGAATCAGATGGCTCTTTATTCACTAATTATTTCAATTCGAGTACCCGAAGTTGAAGCCGACATTTATACTCCTGTTTCCAACATTGTTAGCACGTCTATTGCTATCGATACTTAAAAAATTGGGCGTTGCTGAATTAGGATATGATGAAGTGGTCGTGCGAGTACCAAAAAATAACACTCATTAAAATACAACATTATG
>NZ_JAUBTK010000056.1:0-52415 GCF_036702455.1 Microcoleus sp. D2_18a_D3 | reverse complement strand
AGGTCGCTCCGGCTGAAGCCGGAGCGCCTTTGTTAAGAAAGATGTGAGTAAGCCATAGCCTTAAGAAGGGGGGGACAAGAAGTTGCTCAAAGTCAACCCCTACTCCCATTATTAAGGGGGATTTAGGGGGATCTCCGGGGAATTAGCAGTGTTAACTGAACCATATTACGACATAATGAGATAGTTTTAAAGTCTTCTTTCTACTCTCAGCATCCTGCCGTAAGAAAGCCATCCACCTGCAATCATGGCAATAGAAAATATGAATAAATACCAGAAGTGTTCGGAAATATCAGCCAAATCTTTGCCGTCAGCCCACACGCCCATCAGCGCTTCGTTCATGTGATAAATTGGATTGTACTGGGCGAGTTCCAGCAGACTTTTGGGAAACAGCGAAGTTGGCAAAAATGCGCCTCCTAAAATCAACAAAGGAACGCCGAAAGCCGCTACTAGCGAGTTGACATCTTCAGTGCGCCTCGCAAACTGGGTGCCGAGAATAAAGCCTACACCTACATAAGATACAATACTGAGCAGAATAATCGCACATCCTAACAGGATAGAGCCTTGAAATTGCGCTCCTAAACAAGAGGCGATCGTGTATACTAAAATTACCTGACCGATGCCGATGCAACTGTGAGCCAGGAAAATTCCTAAAAAGTAGGAAGTGCCGCTCAGCGGGGAAATAAACAAGCGTTTGAGGGTATGCTGTTCTCGCTCTGCTACTACTGTTGCTACGCTACCACCGAGACAGCTAAAAAATAAAGCCGCTCCTACTAAGCTTGCAGGTGCAGCAACTTCAAAGGCTTTTGCTGTGGTGAGATTAGCGCGTTCTTTTAAAATTAAACCGTTAATTAGCAAGATAGAAACTGGAAAAATACTCCACAATACTAAGCTGCGTCGCCGCCTCCCCAATTCAATTAAAATCCGCTGTGCTACTGCGAGCGTTTCGTGCCAGTATTTCATAGCCAATATATTAGTATTGTTAGAATTGGGAATTGGCGATCGCACCACCGGATATCATACCATAGAGGTGCAAATAAGTTTAACTCTCAATAAAAAACCCGCCGGCGCGGGTTTGGTGATTTTAGGGGGATAGGTTTTAACACCAGTAAAAAAAAGCATGGAACTGTAACAAATTCCAAATCCATATCTAATCAGTTATTCCCTATTGAAAATCGGAAATTGTATAACTTGTCGCGGTTTCTAGCTGCTCTCAATTAATACTAAAGTTTTTACCTCTGTAGCATCCTTGAAAAGAAGTTAAACTGGTGCGGTTTTTCTGTTCCAATTTAGTCACGAGGGAAGAAGTATTGCTACTTTCAGGGGTAGCACCCCACTTGTAGATAAAGTCGCCGAGATTGTCTCCGGTTTCTTCGTAGCTGTGCTCTTCAATTGGAATTCCAGAAACTCCTGAAACAGTTTGGTTGTGGTATCCGTTAACGATGATTTTTTCGATAACTGCGCCCGGTTCTGCGGTAATGTTCCATTGCACGGGTTCATAAGCTGAAAGCGCGAGAATTATTGGCTTGTTTCGGCGTTCTACTTTGACTTCGATCGCACTTTTTGATAAATCTCGGTTCTTGTGATCCGCATTGGCTTCGTAAACGCCTATTAAATGAAGTTCTTTGTTTCCGCTTGACGAACCGATATAACCTGAAAAATCGTCGGAACCGCCCAACCCGCAGTTGGCGCCAGAACTAATTGGGGAAATAAAAGCAGCTTTTTCGGCTATTTTCTGCTGCACCGCCGGCACAACCCACAATCCGGTTCCGATGCCTAAAGCACCTATCAAAGCGGCGGCGATACCGAAAGGAAGGGCATTTGTGAGGTGGCGGACAACTGGTTTGGCTGTTAGTTGAGATAGGGTTTGCTGCCAATTTTCACCAGTTTGTCGATCGGCATTCCCGCCATCGAGACAGGCCAATAAACCTAAACTTTCCGGCTGTTCGAGCAGACTTTGAACAGTTTTCCCTTCACCGACGTAGAGATTTCTAGTTTCGGTGTCTAAAAGCAGCCAGTAGCGATCGCCCTCCCCGAGGTTGTACTCTTGTACCGCAGGATCGACTAAATCGTGCTGCAAAAACACCAGCCAAGCCATATTATTGCCAGTGCCGACTGTTTTGCCGTCGCTGGATATAAGTTGGTCGATGTCGGGTTCCCAGCGCCAAGCTACCCAACGACTATCTCCTCGATAGCCGAGGGATTTTTCTAATTGCGGATGAGCGGTTATTTCTAAGCGTTGAACTAAGTTTGACACTAGATGTCCTCCTCAAGTGCGATCGGGTCTAGAGCAATTTTGTTCCAATTTATTAAAACAAATATTTTGCTCATGAAGAGCCTCCGAATAATCGGGTTAATTTTGTCTGGCTAATGTTATCAGCCGCTACTTTCCAAACCACACTGGCTTAACAAAAATATGCCTGTTTAATGGCTTAGATTGAGAACTTGGAGCTGGCGAGCACCCGCCTGGGAATAATTTTAACCTGTGCTGATAACTAATCCTGTTACGGATTAAAGCTAGCTATCTATGACTGCTTCTACCTGGTTGTCCAGTTTTGAAAGAGTCCTCGGCTAATAGCGTCTACAAGTTCTTAGCTTAACTTTTATTTCGCTACTCTGCTACAAAATATGCCGATCGCACGTGACATCAATATTACGCAGGCAAATAAATATTCCGGCTTTCTCGCGGGTGAACAATCTCTAAAAAAGAGACGGTTTCAGAGAAACCCGGTTTCTGTAAAAGTTCTGACACTTCGCCTATTACTGGCGGGGGCCATCAATCGCATCTCTAGTCGGTGCAACACCTCCCGGGCCAAAGGAACTCGGCGGTACTCTCGGAAGATTGATATTGGGATTGGGAACTAAATCGCCGTTGCCGCCGCCAGCAGTTCCACCCGTGGGAGACGCACTATTATTGGGACTGGTACTCGGTGAAGTTCCCGGATTGAGATTATTCTGATTGGTATTCGGCGAAGTTCCCAGATTGGGATTATTGGGAGTGATATAGGGCGCACTTCCCGGATTGAGATTATTCGGATTAGTATTCGGCGCCGTTCCCGGATTGGCATTATTCGGATTGGTATTGGGCGCCGTTCCCGGATTGGCATTATTCGGATTAGTATTCGGCGCCGTTCCCGGATTGGCATTATTCGGATTGGTATTGGGCGCCGTTCCCGGATTGGCATTATTCGGATTGGTATTGGGCGCCGTTCCCGGATTGGCATTATTCGGATTGTTGGGGTTTGCCGTGCCTGTTGGAGTAGTTATCGGGGTGCCGGCAGCATCTCTGGTGATAGCGTTGGGGTTCGGGGGAGCAGGCGGAGCAGCCCCATTGGGGTTATTTGCAGGAGCATTGGCGGGGTTGCCCGCAACCGGAGCAGGGTTTTGGGGAGCAGCATTGCTGCCGCACAAGCTGACTAAATCAAAAGTTGTGCCACCTCGGGTTTCGATGAAGCAAACCGGCACATTTACATCGGGGTTTGAGGCTCTGGGAAAATCGGCTGTTCCCGGCATGGGACGGCTAAAGGCAGCTTCAGCCATCAGTGGGGTCAAGGCCGCCGATAGAGCGGCGATTGTTCGCAATAATCTCATCAGCGTTTCCTCAAATGTTGAGCTGTGTTTGATCTAGTATTGCCCAGAAACTAGAAATTGTCTTCTTCCCAAAATAGGAGCTTTTGCTACTCCTGCTGATGTAGGCTGCGCCACTGAGCTTCAGAATTAAGACATTTGCATCTCAAGTAATTCCTGATGATAACGTTCCAACTCATGCGGTTGATGGAGCAGCGGCTGAAGTTGGCCGTTGTGGAGTTGGTAGGCTTGTGTGATTCCAATGCGGCTGAGAAAGTCGAGGTCGTGGGAGATGACCCAGAGGGCGCTCTGAAACTCATTGACTCCATCAACAATCTGATTCACTGTTTCCAAATCCAAATTATTTGTTGGTTCATCTAAAATGAGCCAATCAATTTGAGAAATGCCGATCGCAGCCAGCCCTAATCTCGCTAACTCACCGCCGCTTAAGGCAGATGCAGGCTTGTTCACCTCATCATTGAAAAATAGAAAATTTCCTAATTGCTGTCGCAGCAATTGATAGTCTAAGTTTGGGTTTGCCATTTGCATATTTTCTAGGACTGTCCGAGAGCGATCGACCATTTCATAGCTTTGATCCAGATATACCCATTTTATGGAAGATTTTATGGCAATTTCACCGGCTTCTAAAATTGCTGGAGTTCGCTCCATTCCTAGAAGGGCTTGAGCTAAACAGGATTTTCCTGAGCCGTTCTTTCCAGCAATAGCGATCCGCGAGTTTGACGATACATGAAGCTGAATGTTTTTGATTAATCGGCGCTCTCCTAATCTCAAATCAGCACCTTGGATATCGATTAGATTTTTGTGTTTTTGATTGCATTCTTCTAATTTAACCCGGGTTGTTTTCGTTGTTCTGATTTTGGTCTCAGTAACTTGATTAGTTGCTTTTTCTACGGCGAGTTCATGTTTCTTCTTAGCCATTCCTGCCATTACTTCAGCTTGTCGCTTCCACGCACCAGCGAGAATTTTCGGAATGCTGTCGGCACGTTTGCGACCTTGTTGGCGAGAGTGGGCGGCTCGTTGTTGTTCCTGAGATGCTGATGTTTTCGCTCGCTTTAGTTCTTTTCGCGCTACTTCGTGGGCTCGTAATGCGGCTTGATGTTCGATTTCTTTTTGCGATCGATAGAAGGAGTAGTTCCCACCGTAAACCTTTAACTCCGCTGGGGTTAATTCCCAAATCGTATCGACGGTGCGATCGAGAAAAAACGGCTTGTGCGAGACAATAACGAAAGCACCAGAAAATTCTTGCAGTGCTGTCTGCAACTGTTCTAGGGTTAACAGGTCTAAATGATTTGTTGGCTCATCTAACAACAGAATATCAGGCTGCTTCGATAGAGCGATCGCCAAGCAAAGTTTCGTCCGTTCTCCACCGCTCACTGTGCCCAGAGGCTGAGATAGCGAGACTTCCGAGGCAAACTTCTCCTCTAGCAACGTCGTCACCGTCCACCAGTCATCCGAATGAGAAGCGATCCAGTCCAGTACCAATTCATTCGATGCAGACAGATTCAGGGTACTGACTTGAGGCAGATAGTAAACACTACCTGTCCTCGCGACTGTGCCAATCTGCGGGATTAGTTGTCCGGCAAGTAGCTTGAGCAAGGTCGATTTACCGCTGCCGTTGCGACCGACTAAGCCAATGCGCGAGCCTTCATGAATCGCAACAGTGATATCTGCGAACAAAGTCCGTGTGGGTGCGACTTCGCAGGTCAAATTAGCTGCGTTGAGAATTGCTTTCTTTTGCATATTTCTGCTTCATGTGGGTTTGCTGAGCCGTCCTCGTAGTGCTGGACGCTCGATCGCAGTACGATCGAGAGGTCGCTACCCAATTCAAATCTCTGGCTTTCGTAGTGTTTAAAGCACAGAGCGTTGGAAATCGATCGGGATGGGTTAGCAACCAGCAGTTAGCTTCATGGCAGTAATAATTGATAGGCTACAATCAATTACAGTATATTACACGAGTTTTACGTTGTCAAGCCACAGATGTTTTGAATTCTGCGTTACAACGGATACAGTCTTGGACGCAAGGAATATATTTTGACACCATCTGTAGTGGTAAGGCGCGCACTGTACATCATACTGGCTCTTCTTTACTTACTGTACTAATTTATCTAAAAATAATGGCACAAATTCTTATATAGCAAAAATTTATGGTCTTGTTTTAGTTGATTTTAGCCGTTTTTTATTAAATTCAGATATAGGTGGATTTTCAACTACTTAAACCAAGAGTTTGGCACAGTAAGGAAGAGGCGGATACGCTGTATGATGTCCGGTCGATCGACCGGACATCATATAATAACAATTAACTTCCTTTAATACCGAATTCGCGGGTCAACGTAAGCATTCAAAATATCAATTACAATGCTGGCAATTACGACAATTGCCGCAAAAAATACCACAATACCTTGAACAGTTGGATAATCGCGCAAGCTAATCGCTTCGTAAAGGCGATTTGCCAACCCCGGCCAAGAAAAAGTAACCTCTGTTAAAATAGCACCGCCCAAGAGTGCAGCAAAAGTCAATCCTAAGACAGTAATCACCGGAATTAGCGCATTTTTCAGAGCGTGAGCCCATAAAATCTGCAATTCTGGAATGCCTCTGGCTCTAGCTGCTTCGACATAATCTGCTTGCAAAGTTTGCTTGAGATTCACCCTGACAATGCGCTCGAAAATGCCGCTCAAAAGAATGCCCAACGTCAAACTCGGAAGTGCCAAATAATGCAAACTTGTGAGAAACTGACCAGGGTTAGCGCTCAGGAGACTGTCAATCGTGTAGAGTCCCGTGTAGCCTTCGGGGGCGGGGAATGTGACGGGAAAGCGAGTTCCCAAGGGAAACCATCCCAACTGCACTGCGAAAATCAACTGCAAAACCATGCCGGCCCAAAAAGCGGGCAGCGAGTAAGTTATAATGCCAAACAAACGGCCGACAGCATCGAAAATAGTGTTGGGGCGGGATGCTGCTAGGGAACCGATACTGATGCCGACAATTAAAGCTATGGCCATGCTACAAACTGCTAATTCCACTGTAGCGGGGAAATAATCTCCGATAATTTGCCACACGGTTTGTCCGCGAGTGGTGATTGAGGTTCCCAAGTTCAGACTCAATAAGTCTTTCATGTAGTTGAGATATTGCTGCCACAGGGGGGCGTCGAGGCCGAGTTGAGTCCGCATTGCTTCTTTGGCGGCTGCGGGAGCTCGTGAGCCGAGAATGGCATCTATGGGGTCGCCCGGAGTGGCCCGCAACAATAAAAATACTGCTGTGGTGATTGTCCACAACATTAGCGGTGCCAGGAGCAAGCGGACAATAATATAAGATTGCAGGGCTTTGGAACGAGACATAATATTTGGGAATTGCCAATTGCGAAGTCATTAGTGATTAGCCAGATGTTGAAGGCATCAGGCAGATGGAAGCTAGAAGCGGGAAGAAACAGATATTTTATATCTGCGACTTCCGTGCCGCCAATCAGGGGAATTGGGAATTGCGAACAGACAGTTTAGTTGATTTTTGCGAAAAAGTCGATCGACTTTTTCGCAATTGGCGATTTTTCTATTCGCCCAGCAGCGATTCAAATGCAGCTTGCAAAGACTTGATATCGCCTACTCTGGCTACTAACAAGTTTTCGCTGCCGGCATCCTGCAGCCTGTGTCTCCAATACTGGATGCTATCGGAATTGTTCATCCAGAAACTAATCACGGTGTCTACAACTCGATCGACATCCCAGCCCCGGTAAGGAGAAACTGTCTCCACGGATGCCACAAACGCATCAAGAGTACACTTCCAGTTTCCCAAGTATTCTACACCCGACGGCTGCTGTTGTTTCAGCAATTCCTGCTGCTGGTTAAAAAATGTTAAAGTTGGAGATACGCCCAGGATTTCAAATGTATAGTTCATGTCATCCTCCAGAAGTATTATTTTGCCAAAATATCGAGCGTCCAAAAAAGCCAAAAACGCTTTACTTTGCTGCTTTTGATGGAATGCAGATGCTTCAATTATCCTCTTTGTACTCGATGGCTTACGCCCCGCTAGCTACGGAATTTTGGCGGCTTATCTTATTAATAGCAAATTTTTTAACAGCGGATTGTCACAGAATTTACATTTGTCATCGCACGGTAGAAAAAAATCCAATCAAATTTTTATTAAGCAGGCGTAAGGGAGGCAATCCGCACCCGAAGGAAGTGATACCGTTTGAGATTTGACATTTTAAATTTTAGATTGAAAGAATAGAAGAATTGGGAATGACTGATGACAAGCAGGGTTGGGATCACCGGCCTAAAGTTGCATTTTTTTTACGGGTGTGACTATTTGACCGCCAGTGTCCAGAGCGATCGCCACATTCACGCAAGTAGTGGCATCATTAATATTGCAAGTTTTTACAGTAGCGGTGGAAATCTCAGCCAAGTTTTGAGCGGCCGACCACCCCACTTCAGTATTGCTGTACAACTTTGTAAATTATATCTAGGGCATCTTTATAAACGACAAACGATACGCAAACCTGGTAGGTGTCACAATATTGATGTTATTGAAAAGTCTGAGCAGTTGTGTGATGAAAAGCTCGCCCAAGATGTCACTAAGTCTAGTTTTGTTGATACCGCTGGTGGTGCAAATCTCCGTAGCAGTCGGCGTGACTGGATGGCTGTCGTTTCGCAACGGCCAGAAAGCCGTCAATGACCTTGCTACGAGGTTAAGCTTGGAAGTCGCAGCGAGGACTAAAGAAAATTTCCGCAGTTTTGGGGATGTGTCTCATCTATTCCTGCAAATGAATACTGCTGCGATCGCCTCTGGAAACTTAGACCCGGAAGACTTCCCCAACTTAGAGCGCTATTTGTGGAACCAGACCAAGCTGAGCGATCGAAATACAACCATCTACTACGGCGACGAACAGGGAAAATTCCTCTTGCTCAAGAGAGAAGCAGAACACTTAGTATACATCAGAGACGAATCAACGGCTCCCAACCGCGAAATTTATCGCCTCGACAGCCAAGGAAATCGCACTGAGCTAATCCAAACCGTCCTCTATGACCCCCGTACTAGACCGTGGTACCAAGCTGCCAAACAGGCAGGAAAAGCCACTTGGTCTCCCATCTACGTCTTCGCAGCCTCGCCAGTTCTGGGGATTACGCCGGTGATGCCCATCTACAGCCAAACGGGCAGCCTGCAGGGGGTACTGGCAATTGACCTGACTCTTTCTCAAATCAGCGATTTTCTCCAAAGCATCAAAATTAGCCCGTCGGGACAAGTTTTTGCGATCGAACGCAGCGGGGAAATAGTCGCCAGTTCCACAGATGAACTGCCCTTTGTCACCGGCCAAGACGGACAAAAACGGCTGTTGGCGACACAGAGCAAAAATTTGCTAATTCGATCGGCCTCGACATACTTGCAAAAACGATTTGGTAGTTTTGAACAAATTAACAGCCAAGGACAGTTTACCTTCGAGATAGACGGCAAACGTCAATTCATTACCGTTGCTCCCCTGCAAGACGGCCGCGGCCTCGATTGGCTGATTGTAGTTGCAATCCCGGAAGCCGACTTTATGGAGCAAATTAACGCCAACACTCGCACAACTATCTTATTGTGCTTTTTTGCCTTCGTAGTGGCGAGCGCACTCGGAATTTTCACCACTCGCTGGGTTGTCAAACCGATTACCCGATTGTTGCAAGCTTCCAAAGCTTTAACAAAAATGTCCGAATCCTCCGACTTCACCTCAAAGGAATTAGACGGCGAAGTCGAAGTTCAAGGCGTCAAAGAACTCGGCCTTCTAGCTCAGTCTTTCAATCAAATGGCCCGACAATTGCGAGCGTCTTTTGTTGCCCTAGAACAAACCAACTCTAGTTTAGAACAGCGAGTAGCAGAGCGGACTGCCGAACTCGAAGCCGCCGAAGCAGAATTGCGGGCTTTGTTTGCAGCCATGAACGAATTAATTATAGTTGTGGACGCCAGCGGTCGCTATTTAAAAATCGCGCCCACAAATCTTTCCCTGCTCTACAAACCAGTCGAAGAATTAGTTGGCAAAACAGTCACAGAGGTGTTTCCGCAACCTACATCAGATAATTTTCTCAACCACATCCGAGCAGCTTTAGATACTCAGCAAACTGTTAGCATTGAGTACGATTTAACCATTGACGACCGCGAAGTTTGTTTTGCAGCCAGCATTTCACCGCTTTCAGAAGAATCCGTCATTTTCGTAGCCCGCGACATTACCGAACAGAAGCGAGCCGAATCGGCGCGACACCAAAGGCAAAAACAATTGCTCAAACAAAATACGGTTTTGGTAGAATTGGCAAGAAATAAAGCGCTGTATCGAGGGGATTTGCAAGTAGCGTTGAGGGAAATCACCGAAGCAGCAGCTCATACCCTACAGACAGAAAAAGCTGGCGCGTGGCTGTATGATGAGAGCCGATCGAAACTGCAATGTCTCGACCAATTTAGGCGCAGCAACCACCAGCATTCCCAAGGTGCCGAACTGATAGCAGCCGACTATCCAGTTTATTTTAAAGCTTTGGAAGAACACCGGACGATCGCAGCCGATGACGCTCTCTCAGATATTAGAACTAGAGAATTTGCCGAATCTTACTTTTCACAAGCTGGCACTACTTCTACCTTAGACGCGCCGGTGCGGCTGGGAGGACAAACAGTGGGAGTCATCTGTATCGAACAAGTGGGAACTACTCGCAACTGGACATTAGAAGAACAAAATTTTGCTGCTTCCCTGGCAGATTTGGTATCATTGGCGATCGAAGCCAGCGAGCGCGATCGTACACAAAGCGCTTTGCGTCAAGCAGAACAAAAATATCGCAGCATCTTTGAAAATGCCGTCGAAGGCATTTTTCAAAGAACCCCCGAAGGCCACTTCTTGAGCGTAAATCCAGCTTTAGCGCGCATCTATGGCTACGCCACTCCCGAAGAATTGACATCCAATCTCACAAACATCAGACAGCAAGCTTACGTCAATCCTCAGCAGGGCGACAAGTTTATGCGGGTGATGGAAGAATTCGGAGAAGTTTCGGGATTTGAGTCACAAGTTTACCGCGTTGACGGCAAGGTAATTTGGATTTCCGAAAGCGCGCGTGCAGTGTGCGACGCCAACGGCGAGGTACTCTACTATGAAGGCAGCGTCGAGGATATTAGCGATCGAAAAATCTTTGAATCCGCCTTGCAACTCGCCCTAGAAGCAGCCGAAGCCGCTTCCACCGCAAAAAGTGCATTTTTGGCAAATATGAGCCACGAACTGCGAACACCTCTGAATGCCATCATCGGCTACAGCGAAATGCTCCAAGAAGAAACCGCAGAATTGGGTTACGATGAACTCACCCCAGATTTAGACAAAATCCGCACTTCCGGCAGACACTTGCTATCGCTAATTAACGACATTCTCGACATTTCTAAAATCGAAGCCGGCCGCATGGATCTTTACTTAGAAACCTTCGACATCGCCGCCTTGATTGAAGAAGTAGCATCCACCGCCGCGCCGCTAATAGAGAAAAACGGCAACATTCTCAAGTTGCACAAAATTAGCAATATCGGCACCATGCACGGTGACATTACGAAAGTGCAGCAGATTTTATTAAATTTGCTGAGCAATGCTGCCAAATTCACTCAAAACGGTACAATTACCCTCACAGCCAGCCGAGAACAAATCGCGGGCGACAGCAGCGAAACAAAACAAGAAAACACTTCTGAGCCTGCGGCAAATTCAGAATCTTCAATTGCTAGTAAAGAATTTTTAGTTGTTAATTGTACAGATACAGGAATTGGGATGACTCCAGACCAGTTGCAGCATATTTTCCAACCCTTTACCCAAGCAGACGCTTCCACCACCCGCAAGTACGGCGGCACCGGTTTGGGACTAGCAATCAGCCAGCGTTTTTGCCTAATGATGGGTGGCAATATTGCAGTAAAAAGTCAGGAGGGTGTTGGTTCTACTTTTACCATTTGCTTACCGGTTAATCCGCCCAATTAGGGGGCGTAACTTTTACACCCGCTCTGCCTAAAAACTAGAAATTACTAACTCCCAATTACCTTTGAATGCTTCTCGGATCGAGAGCATCCCGCAACCCATCCCCCAATAAATTAAACGCCAAAACAGTCAAAATAATAAGTATCGCCGGAGGCCAAACCAACCAAGGCTGCAACACTAAAATTGAAGCATTAGTAGAAAGAGATAGCAAATTTCCCCAAGAAGGATCTGGCTGTTGAATTCCCAAGCCAATTAAACTCAAAACCGACTCCGCCACAATAAAACCTGGAACCGCCAAAGTAGCAGAAATAATTACATAAGTTGCAGTTTGTGGCAAAACGTGGCGGACAATAATATAAATTGGATTGGCCCCCATTGCCCGCGCCGCTTGCACGAATTCTCGTTGTTTAATTGACAGTACCTGACCGCGAATTACCCGCGCCAAACCGGCCCAATTGATAAATGAAGTAATCAGCACAATCAATATAAATCGCTGAGCACTTGTCAATCCCGGCGGCAACACTGCTGCTAGCGCTACTAATAAATAAAGACCAGGAATCGTCATCAATACTTCGGCGAAACGCATTAAAATACTATCAATCCAACTGCCGAAATAACCGGATATGCCTCCGATTAACAATCCCAATGGGAAAGAAATTGCTATGCCAACTAAACCGATGCAGAGGCTAATTCTGCTGCCGTGTACTAAGCGACTGAATTGATCGCGAGCTTGTTCGTCCGTCCCTAAAAGGTTAATTTGGCCTTCTCCTGTAGTACCAAACAAGTGCCTCTCTAATGGCAAAACTCCTAAAAACTTATAGGGAGAACCTTTGACAAACAAACCTAGAACCGAGGGTTTTTGCCAGTCTACAATTACCTCACGAGCGCCGGTATTTGCATCCACCGGGCCCTGAGTAGTCGGATAAACGTGGGGCCCGATAAATCGCCCGTCTGGGGTGCTTAAATAAATCTGAGTCGGCGGCAGCAAGGAAGCGTTTAATTGAGAGTCGTAGGGGTCATAAGGTGCCACAAATTCGGCCAAAAGTGCGACTGTATAAAAAATTAACAGTAGCACGGCTCCCAACCGAGCTAGAGGATTTTTTCTAAGATTTTGCCACCATTTCATAATTTTTTAGGTTTGAGATTTTCAGTGGTTAGTAATAAAGACTAAAGTTCTTAAAGTTCTTTGTAGAGACTTTAGTCTTTTCTTAATGGACTCAGCAGCAAAAAGTTAAGTCCTGACGTATAAAAGTTTTCCTAACTGTATTACTTACTACAAAAGTTAGACTACTTTTGTTCATCTGCGACCAAGATTATTCTAGTTTCCTCTTCTGGTATTTTCCCCAATTCCTCGCCGCTAAAAGGATTGTAGAAAAACGAGCCTGTTTGGGGCGGCAATTTGGGATTGAGTACAATTTCTACTATACTTTTTACAACCCCAGTGAGCGGAATTGCCAGGATAACTCCCAACAATCCTCCCACTCTACCTCCTAACAGCAAAGCTGTGAAAATAATTACCGGGCTCAATCCGGTGAGATTCCCCATGATTCGGGGAGCTACTAAATTATCCTTGATTTGCTGGAGACCGATCGCCACTACCAACACTTGTAGCGCCAGCCACCAATCAATAAACGCTACAATTATACTAACAGTACCAATTCCCAAAGTTGCTCCAATAAAGGGAATTATTTCCGTCAATCCTATAAACACGGCAAACAACAGAAAAAACGGAACTTGCAGCCACCAAAAAGCCAGAGTTAGCGAGAGGGCCATAAATAGTCCCAGCAATAACTGTCCCGATACAAACCGCTGGAGGTTTCGCTGCAAAGTCTCTGTTAAAACATAGCGAATTTCTGGGGAAAAAATGCTGGTCAAACCCTGCCAGACTCTTTGCCCGTCAAGGAGCATATAAAAGGAAATCACCACAATAAAAATTAAGTCCAAAAACCAGTTAAAAGTACCGACAACTAAGCCTAAACCCGTACCGGCGATCGCCTGGACTTGTCCCTGGACTCTCGCTGACAGTTGCTGCTCGAATATTTGCACGTCAAACGGTAAATTGCGATCGGCACTCCAGGCTTGAAATTCACCTAGCTGCAGCCGCCCCGACTCCAGCAATTCCGGCAACCTCACCCCCAACTGGCTCGCTTGGTTGAACACCGGCGGCACAATAGTTAAACCGATTACTACTACTATCACACCCGCAGTTAAATAAACCAGCCCCGCAGCTACTCCCCGTGGCAAAAATACTTGCAGTCTTTTTACTGCATAATTTAATAAAAATGCAATGAGTCCCGCTGTTACTAAAATGCTCACCAGTTCCCCAACATAACTGACAGCAGTCAGGGTAAACCATCCCGTCACTAGCACTAGCAGCCAAGTAATTAGAAACTGTTGGAGAGGAGAAAAGAGACTACTCATTTTGATTTTTTTTAAATAAAGTGGCACAAATTTTTCAGCAGATGTGCCGTATTATACAGTAAACACATGAGAGTATAGATTAGGAATAATCAGTTCAAGATTAGACTGACTTTTCTGAGCATTGATAGATAGGTGACGGCTAAGCCAGTTGGGGAGACACAATGCCAGCCCGATCGACCCCACGATCAGAAATCACGCTCATATTCAGTATGCCCCAGAGGCAGATCAAATTAAATGTCGATCGTACAAACTCGGATCAATTCGCCATTGTAAGGTGAAAGGGCACCACACTCACCCAAAAGGGGGACGCGGGACTGCTGAGGCCATCCGCTAAAATGAATCAAATATAAAAACCGCAATCTTTCTTTACAATAAAAAAACCAAAGGCTAATAGCCGCGAGAGGAACTACCGTGACCAATCAAGTTTTTTCAGAAGCGGAAGAAAAGCAACCCCTTCCCCCCGTGCAGAGCGGACGCGACAAGAACTCAGCAGTGGATGTACCTGAAAGTGGGGTCTCAGAAAACTCTCGCTGGTCATTCTCCGGTGAGGAAGATGAACGAGAAGTTGCCCTAGAAGCTCCAGAAATGGAGGGGGAACAATCAGAAGTGTGGGAACCAGAAGCAACTGAAGTTGGGCCCCGTAAAGAAATCAGGTGGCCTGCCTTGTTGGCGGGCGCAGGGATGGGCGTGGCTGCAACGTTGCTAGCAGTAAACTTGACTGGGGGCAAACAGAGTTCGCGTCCCGCAGCTCCAATTCCCTCGGCAACTGTGCAAACGACGGCTCAGACTGTGACAGTGGCGCCTGTGGAATCTGCCGAGGTGGGTGAAACTCTGGAAGCGACGGGTAGCGTGGTGGCCTACGACTTACTGCCAGTGCTGCCACAAGCCAACGGTTTGCAAATTAAGCAGGTGTTGGTGGCCGAGGGAGATGCGGTAGAAAAAGGTCAGACGATGGCGGTTTTGGACGATTCGGTATTACGATCGCAAATTGCCGAAGCGCTTGCGGAAGTACAATCGGCCAATTCTACGGTAGAACAAGCCGAAGCTCAGGTACAGCAAGCCGAGTCAGCTCAACAAGAAGCCCAAGCCGGCGTGGCTCAAGCCCAAGCTGGCGTTGAAAAAGCCATCGCTGACGCAGCGCAAGCCAGAACAGGCGTCGGGCAGGCAAGGGCCGGTGTGGAACAAGCTAAAGCCGGTGTCACTCAAGCTAAAGCCGGCATTGCCTCCGCTCAGGCTAAATTAGATCAAGCTCAAAGAGAAGTAAATCGCACCCAAGATTTGGCTTCTCAGGGAGTAATTAGTCAGCAAGATTTAGAAAGACGCAAGACAGAGCGGCAGACTGCTCTTGAAGACTTGAACAAAGCTAAAGCTGACTTGAATACAGCTTTGCAAGAACAGAATAAAGCAGCAGAAGAAGTGCAATCTTCTATTGCTAAAGTAGCTACTGCAGAAGCTAATATCAGTACGGCTAGAGCGGCCCTCGCCAGCGCTCGTGCTAAAGTGAATACGGCCGGAGCGAGTGTCAGCAGTGCCAGAGCAAATGTGGGAAATAACGCAGCAAGTGTCCGCAGCAATGATGCACAAGTCAAACAGTTACAAACTCAACTAGAACAAACTATTGTTCGAGCGCCGGATAGTGGCACTGTGGCTGAAAGAATTGGTCGAGTTGGCGATGTTTCTTCGGGAAGTCAAAAACTATTTTCAATTATTCGGGGAAACAAGCTGGAACTGCAATTGAAAGTACCGGAAACTCAGCTTTCGCAAGTGCGGCCGGGAACAGCAGTGCAAATTACTTCGGATTCTGACAAGCGGATTAAGTTGTCAGGAACTGTACGAGAGATTTCGCCGGTAGTTGACCCGCAAAATCGGCAAGCTACGGTGAAGATTGATTTGCCCACAAGCGAGTTTTTGCGATCGGGAATGTTTTTGCGTGCATCCATTTCGACGGCAACGGCTCAAGGTTTGAAAGTCCCTGCTAAAGCTATTGTGCCGCAATCTGACGGCACTTCTATTGTTTATAAACTTGTCGGCCAGGATAAGGTGCAGGCTCAACCGGTGGAAGTTGGGGAAATTTCCGGGGGCGCTGTGGGCGATTTGACTGCTGCTAAGGTGGTGGTTAAAAAGGGTTTGAAGGCGGGCGATCGGGTGGTTGTTACTGGCGCTGGTTTTCTTAAGGATGGCGATCAGGTTAAGCTGGGTAAATAGTTATATCGATTCCGGTTGCAGCGGAATCATTGTTGACGGTTGAGTGTTGAGTGTTGAGTGTTGACTGTTGACTGTTGACTCGATTTTATTATTGTGATGCAACCGGAAACGAGATCAGATCAGGCCCTACTTGGCTTATAGCAATCGCGAAATCTTGAATTCATACCTGTATCCAGCAACGCCAGATTAGAAATAATATCAATTCCGGTTGCGCCGGAATGATATCAAATCCTTGCTTCATTCGTCGGGCGTAAAGTCGAATCAAGCTCGCAACAAATAATTCGCGCAATTTTCAGTTTTTTGACTCACAGTCAACAGTCAACAGTCAACAGTCAACAGTGAACTCGAATTTACTATTCCGATGCTAACGGATTTGATATCATAGCTAAATTCAGCAACGCCGAAAAAGATAGTAATAGCATCATTAATAATTATTCGGATTCACTTGTGTCTTTGGCACATTTGAGCGTCGAACTTTCTGGGAGCTCTGTTCGTAGCGGCAACCTCACGGTAAACGTTGCCCCTTGTCCCTCACCTGAACTTTCTGCACTAACAGTACCGCCGTGGAGTTCTACTAAATGACGGACGATCGAGAGTCCTAGCCCCAATCCACCCTCTCTGCGAGAGTAGCTACTATCCGCCTGACGGAACCGATCGAACACATAGGGGAGAAAATTAGGGTGAATGCCCTTACCAGTATCGCTAACTTGAATTTGAGCCATGCCATCAATGTAGTCTAATGCGATGTCAATTCTGCCTCCGGCTGGGGTGAATTTAATCGCGTTTGAAAGTAGATTCCACACAACCTGTTGTAAGCGGTTTGGATCGCCCAATACGTTTAGTGTTAAAGAAGTTAGCCTGGATTCCATTTGAAGATTTTTGGCTTCTGCTGCCAAACGAACCACCTCCATCGCATTTTTAACCAGTGGAGTCAGCTCAAGTGCAATAGCATTGAGCCGAAACTGGCCTGTGGTAATCCGCGAAACGTCTAAGATGTCATCGATGAGCTGGTTTTGTGCTTTGGCGGCGCGCTCGATCGTTTTTAGCGCCTCCTCGGTTTTAGCCTGGTCAAATTTTTTCAGGCGCAGCAACTGTGTCCAGCCAATCATCGCATTGAGCGGCGTCCGCAGTTCGTGAGAGAGCACGGACAAAAACTCATCTTTGACGCGGTTGGCCTCCTCAGCAGCGACACGAGCCAATTGTTCTTGAATCCGAAGGCTGCGTTCTATCTCGAACTGTTTTTGCTTGGTGATATCATCGAACGCCAACAGAATCATCTGTGTATCGCCGATGGGAGGCATTTTGCGGCCATTGAGCTGCATTATTTTATGCCCGATATGCTCAAAGTCATGCTCGACCTCAAAATCGTGAAACTCGGTCTTTCCTGCCAGAATTTCTTTTAGGAGCGATCGCAACTTGGGAATATTCCACTGTCTGTTACCGAGATCGAAGATCGAGTGGTGCTCAGTGTCGATCGGCTGCACCTGAAACGTCTCGTAGAAAGAACGGTTGGCGGTGATCGCCCGCAGGTTTAGATCCAGCACTAGCAACGGTTCCCGCACGGTTTCTACGATCGTTTCGGCGTAGTTTTTCGCTTCCATCAACTGCTGGGCGCTGACTTTGAGATCGTGGATATCCACCAACATCACCACAGCCCCATCAATCTTGTGGTCGATCGTCCGATACGGTCGAATATGCAGATCGTACCAACGACCCTCTCGATCTTGAACCTCCTGAACTTTCAAATTGAGGGTACGGATCACCTCTACAATCATTGGCTCTAACTCCGGCATCTTCAACTTGTGAGTGATGTCGCTCACACAGCGCCCGACATCGCTAGAAATCAAGTTGAAGATGCCTTCGATTGCGGGAGTAAACCGACGGATTCGCAGGTCGCCTCCCACCATTAGAATCGGAATATTGATGGTGCTGAGCAGATTCTGTAAATCGTTACTCATTTGAGTTGATTCAACATTGCGCCGCTGCAATTCATCATTAATTGTGTTCAGTTCTTCATTGGTTGCCTGAATCTCTTCTTTTGCGGTTTCGAGTTCCTCATTTGTACTTTGCAACTCTTCGTTGTTCGACAAAATCTCCTCGTTGGCCGCTCTCAAATCTTGGTTAGCGGCTTGATGTTCTAGGATGATCGTTTGCAGGTGGTCTTTTGTAATTTGGAGTTCTTCTTGCAGCCTCGCAATCTCCAAACTTTCACCCTCTAAAACATCGGAGTTGACTCTACGATCGTTTACAGCAGCAGGCATTGCAGGGATCGGCGGCTCGTCTTGAAACAAAACTAAAAAATAGTTTTTTGGTACAGCGCCTGTTGGGAATGGAATCACATTAATTTTGACCTGGCGGATGATCTCGCTTTCTCTAATTTGCACGCCTGCGCGCACGATCGGCAACTGCTGCTGCGAGGCTTGTTCAATTGCAGTGCGGAGTTCGAGGCGCAATCCTTCTTTTGCCATTCTCAGCAAATTCAAGCTAGCCCTACCGGGACACGGTTCTAAGTAGGCATTCGTCTGTCCGCGAAATTGCAGAATGTCCCTGGCTGTGTTAATTACGACGCCGACAGGGGCATAGTGATTCAAAACAATGCTATCGGCCTGTTTCTCGATTTCGATTTCGTTTAAGCTTTCCGTCAGCAGCGGTGGAAAGTTGATGGCTGTCTCCGGATAGTTGCTAGCAGTTAAATCCATGCTTAGCCAATGCGACAGCAGTTTTTTAGTATAAATTTTGTTCTTTTTGTCTAATACCGTAAACAATTCTGAAAAGTCACCAACCGTTTCCGAAGTGCCTAACAGCAAAAAGCCCGCAGGCCGAAGCCCATAGTGGAAAATTGGCAGCAGCTTTTTCTGCAAAGGCGGGCCGAGATAGATCAGCACGTTCCGACAGGTGATCAAATCCATCCGGGAAAACGGCGGCTCGCCGATCAGGTTGTGTTTAGCAAAGACGCAGAGTTCTCGCACCGGCTGAGCGATTTGGTATCCGCCCTCGACTTGCACAAAGAACCGATGCAGGCGTTGGGGTGAAATATCCGCGACTTGGGATCGCGTATAAAAGCCACGGCGCGCATGGGCGATCGCATTTTCGCTGATGTCTGTCGCATAAATCTGAATCGGCAGATCAGTAGCTCGATCTGCTAAAAACTCTAACAAGCAGATGGCGATCGAGTAAGCTTCTTCACCCGTTGAACAGCCGGCCACCCAAATTCGGATCGGTGTTTTCGACGATTTATGTTTGACGATTTCGGGAAAAACATTGCTGCTTAAAGCCTCAAAGCTTTCGGGATCACGGAAAAAGCTGGTGACATGAATGAAGATATCGTGATAAAGCGCCGTTACTTCTGTCGGGGTGTCTTGGAGATATTCGGCATAATCCTCGATCCGTTCCAGCTTGTACAGCAACATCCGTCGCTGCATCCGCCGGTTCAAGGTGGTTTGTTTGTAGTGAGTAAAATCAACTCCTGTAGCGGCGCGCAGCAAACTGTAAATGGTGGCGATCGCATCTTTACTGTCGATCGCATCTTCACTGGTGGTCGATTCTGTCGCAGGCCGATCGGCCATGTAGGGATGACGGCCGATCTCTGCTATTTTCCTGGCAATTTCTTCCGGTGGCAAGGTAAAGTCTACCTGACCCGTAGCCACCGCAGTGTTCGGCATACTGCTGACTTGTGCCGATTCTTGACATTGGGCAAAAGTAATACCGCCCGCAGCCTTAATCGCTTTTAATCCTTGGGCACCATCGCCGTCGCCCCCGGACAAAACGACGCCGATGGCTTGGTTCCCGCGTTCTGTGGCGAGGGAAACCAGAAAAATATCGACGGACATAAACACCCCGTGTGTGCTGCCGCGAGGCGTTAGCTTCAGCACCCCTCGATCGATTGTCATCCTGCAATTCGGGGGGATGACGTAGACCTGATTCGGTGCTATTTGCATCCCATCTGTTATCTCATGCACGGGCATCTGGGTCGATCGACCCAGAATCTCACTCAACACACTTTCCTGAGTCGGCAACATATGCTGAATTATTACAAACGCCATGCCAGTATCCATCGGCAAATGGTTGAGTAATTGGGTAAAGGCTTCCAATCCACCCGCAGACGCTCCTATTCCGACAACTGGAAATAACTCGTTTTGATTGTTTTGTTGCTTTCCTTCAGCATCCATATCAGCTTGAGGTTTAGATTTCTTGGAATTCTTTTTCTGACTCATTTTTTATACCAGATAGCTTCCTGCCTGCGTATTATCGTTATATTGTATTTAATATATATATATATATATATACTAAAATGAATAATAAGTCATCTACCTACCGATATAATATTTAGGCGAAGTCTGCGTGTGTTCTCAAGCGATTTTAAAATCATTATTTTGGAGTTCCCCCTTTCCTAGCGGGGGACAAGATTGAGACGGGAAATTATCAATAATTATACTGTTAAATATACTGTTAAAAGTTAAGAATCCGTGAATTTTCCCGATTCTGCCAGCGTAGGAATTCTATTAAGGTGTGCGAGCGAGTGGATTTCTCCTCCATCCCCCAAATCGTCAATAAACTTCCAACCGGAATTTTGTCCGCCCTTATCAAGCAGTGGGACTATGGAGAATCTCCGGGGAACGAAAACAGTACAATTAAGTAGATAAACTAAAAAAAACAGCATACTCTACAGAACCGCAATTAATCTCATTTTGAGGAAGGTTGTTGCGAGCGCAAATTGGCTACCTCCCCGCCGATGTCAACTATCTGGGGATAATTTTATAAGTGTTTCATCACTGCTTGTTGTGCCATTTTTACCTTTTTAGTCATTTTCAAGGTATCGTCGATCGGTTGTTGCCAATATTGCTTGAGCTCAGCAATTACTTCGTGAACTTTTTCTGGTGTTGAAGTTTGAGGCTGTTAATTGGCCGAGAGAATCTAATAAGTGAATTTTTTAATCTTCCCAAAGTCCGGCAATCCTAGCTAAAGTCGTAAAGAAAAGTAACAAAAATATATTTTAATTAGCTTAGGGAAATTAGCGAAATCCCAGCAGCGCTGCAAAGTTCGGATTCTCAAGACAGGCTGCTGGGGGTAACGGTTCAGAGAAAGTGCGATTCTGCGGTGGCGCTACGGATGTTGCTGAGTAAAGTGAACGATACCGAGTCGAGGGTGCGATCGTTCGTGGCGATGGGATGGCGGCAGACTCCAACTGCGGACTCAATGGCTGCGCTGTTAAAAATGATGTAGTGCGATCGCGCGATCGGAACGTGCGCGCAGAAGCCCCGAACTCTTTGTCAAGGTTCGCAACCGAGGCGATTGCTGATTTAGTGGCAGCTTTTGCCCGCGATGACAATTGGCTCGTCTGCGGCAGTATCATGGCTCGGTTGTGCGATCGGCGATCGGCCAAAATTGATTGTCAAAATGCTATACTCAAAATCCGAAAATAGTTGTACAATGTTTTTCTAGTGGTTTTTTAGCGCTGTGCCTCCACAGTCAAAGAAGGTGAAAGCAAGTAAAAAACCCTAAGCGCGGGCGTAATTCAGTGGTAGAATGTCAGCTTCCCATGCTGAACGTCGTGGGTTCGAGTCCCACCGTCCGCTTGCGAAAAAACTATTTAAAACTTTTGAGGAATCAAGGGTTTTGGCGTTTCTAGGGCTTGACCTCTGTGGTTGCACAGGATGTTTTTGGAGACAAACACAGGGTTTTTGAGGGCTGTTTGGAGACAATTTGGAGACAATTTGGAGAGTATTCGGAGTGTCTCTAAACATGGCTTTGGTTAAGCGCCTAGCTCTGCCAATACGTCCAGCACAGTTTCCATATCCGCCAAATCAGCCCTCGACTTTTTGCGTGGTGCTTTCAACCCACATTCCGCACCTCTACTAGACGTATGGGTCATGGTAAAATTTCAAAAGCGACAGGACCACGTTAGCACTTTGGAGACAATTGGGAGACAATTTGGAGACAATTGGGAGACAATTTGGAGACCACACGGGATACAAAAATCAGCTCGGAGGATGTAAACCTTTGGCATTATCGGATTCCATGAGTGATGCTTACCTCTTCCGCTGAACGTCGTGGGTTCGAGTCCCACCGTCCGCTTTGACTGAATTTTCATATAATTTAATTATGAAAATTAATTACTCTTATCCATTCGATATATGGCTTCTTTCTTAACTGCTGCTTTATATAAGTTCGTTGAACTACCTGATTTTGCTGAGCTGAAAGCACCGCTACTCGATTGTTGCAACAACAACAACGTCAAAGGCACTATCTTGCTGGCCCAAGAAGGCATCAATGGCACTATTGCCGGCTCGTCCGAGGGCGTACACGCAGTGCTGGCATTCTTGCGTAGTGACCCGCGTTTTGCCGATCTCGTACACAAGGAATCTTTCTCGGAAAAAGCACCTTTTTACCGCCTGAAAATACGCTTGAAGCGCGAAATCGTCACGATGGGAGTACCGGACATTAATCCCCGCCTCATGGCTGGCAAATATGTTAAGCCGGAGGAGTGGAATAAGCTGCTTGACGATCCCGATGTTGTCGTGGTTGATGTGCGTAACGACTACGAGGTATCTATGGGTACTTTTGAAGGCGCTATTAATCCCAAAACAAAAAGCTTTTCCGATTTACCTGAATGGGCGCTGCGGGAAACTGCTTTACGCAATAAACCCAAGGTGGCAATGTTTTGCACGGGTGGTATTCGCTGCGAGAAATCTACTGCTTTTTTGCGTAGTCAAGGTTTTGAGGAAGTCTATCATCTCGAAGGCGGAATTTTAAAATATTTGGAAACGGTGCCGGAAGCAGAAAGTCGTTGGGAAGGTGAATGTTTTGTCTTTGATGAACGGGTTTCTGTTGGTCAGGACTTAAAGCCGGGAAATTATGAACTTTGTCGCGGTTGTCGTCACCCGATTAGTCAGGAAGATAAGGCTTCGGAATTATTTGTGCTTGGTGTGAGTTGTCCTCATTGTCATGACTCCAAAACTGAAACCAAAAAACAAGCCTTATCTGAACGTCAACGTCAGATTGAGCTTGCTAAGCGTCGCAACCAAGTACATATAGGCGCACGCTACGATGCGAAGGAAAAAGTAGATGGTGCGATCGACTAATATTATTATTCACTAAGTTTAAAGAAACCCCGTTTCTACGAAAAATCTTGTTTAGCGACGAGAAATCTACGAAGAAACGGGGTTTCTGACCCGAAAAACCCGATCGTGCGATCGACTAATTATATCGTTTCCGGTGCCATCGGCATAATAAAATCGAGTCAACAGTCAACAGTCACCAGTCAACAGTCAACAATCACAGACGGTGCAACCGGAATTGATATTATATGTCAGCAAAATACCCGATTTTGTATTCCTTTCGCCGCTGTCCCTATGCTATGCGCGCGCGCTTGGCCTTAATGGTTAGCAATCGGGTGTGTGAGTTGCGGGAAGTTGTTTTGCGAGACAAACCACCAGAGATGTTGGATGTATCTGCCAAAGGTACAGTACCAATATTGATTGATGTTGATGGGCGCGTACTCGATCAAAGTATCGATATCATGTTGTGGGCATTGAAACAACATGATCCTGAAAAATGGTTGGTGCCACAGCAAGGTTCTCTTACAGAAATGCTGGAACTAATCGCTCTATTTGATGATAGGTTTAAATATCATCTTGACCGTTATAAGTACCCCGATCGCTATCCCGGTGTTGATGCCCAAGTACATCGCTATGAAGGTTCTTTATTCCTGGAAAAACTCAACTCACAGTTAAACGCCACTAAATATTTATTTGGTAACAATGTAGCATTGGCTGATATGGCGATCGCACCTTTTGTTCGTCAATTCGCTCATACCGATCCAGCTTGGTTTAACGAACAGCCTTGGCCTGGCCTACAAGCTTGGTTAGCAGAGTTCACAGAGTCTCAAATTTATAGCAGTGTTATGCAGAAATACCCGAAATGGGAATCCGGTAATCCAGGCGTTGTTTTTCCTTCCTCGTAATTACTTATTCTTATTCGCTGCTCGCATATTTATGGAATTCCCAAAATGTTACCAAAAAATTGGGTTTAAAGCCCCGTCCTTCTAGGACGGCTTTAATTTCCAATTATTGCAAATAATTGTTAAATATACGTATTTTGTAACTAAAAGCTTTCGCAAAAGTGATAAGATTTTGTCATGATAGTTCTAGAGTTTAAGTTGAAAGGCAAAGCCGAGCAATATCGGGTCATCGACGAGATGATCAGAACAGCTCAATTTGTCCGAAACAAAACTCTTAGATATTGGATAGACAATCAAGGAGTTAAGCTAATTGATCTGTACAAACAATGCGCCATTATGGCAAAAGAGTTTGAATGGGCAGGCAAGCTTAACTCAATGGCACGTCAGGCTTCTGCCGAACGTGCCATTTTTGCTATCCAACGTTTTTTCGCTAATTGCAAAGCAAAAACACCAGGCAAAAAAGGCTACCCAAAGTTTAAGAAGCATACTCGCTCTGTCGAATACAAAACATCAGGATGGCTACTTTCTGCCGACAAAAGATGTTTGACATTTAAGGACGGCTTTGCTGCTGGAAAGTTCAAATTAGTCGGTAGTCGGGATTTGCATTTCTATGCACCCGATGAGATTAAGCGAATCAGAGTTGTGCGGCGTGCCGACGGATACTACGCACAACTTTGCATCAATGTGGAGCGAAAAGAAGAACTTATTCCGACTGGTAAAGCTATGGGAATAGACGTGGGATTGAACCATTTTTCTACCGATAGCGATGGTGAAACAGTCGCGAACCCTCGCCACCTCCGAAAAAGTGAAAAAGCTTTGAAGAGATTGCAAAAGCGAGTTTCTCGAAAGAAGAAAGGCTCTGGCAATCGAAAAAAAGCGATCGACAAGTTAGGAAGAAAGCACCTGAAGGTTAGTCGGCAGCGTAAAGACTTCGCCATAAAGACGGCGTTGTGCGCGGTAAAATCTAGCGATTTTGTAGCCTACGAAGACCTTCAAGTACGGAATATGGTCAAAAACCATAAACTTGCTAAGTCGATTAGCGATGCAGGGTGGTCACAATTTGCTCAATGGTTAGAGTATTTTGGAAATGTGTACGGCAAAACAGTAATTGCTGTTCCACCTCAATACACCTCGCAAGATTGTTCAAGTTGTGGCAATACTGTCTTGAAAACGCTATCAACCAGAACCCATATTTGCGATTGCGGTGCGACGTTAGATCGTGACTACAACGCAGCTCGCAATATTTTGGTTAAAGGGTTGAAGCAAGCAGGAATTAATTTGAATTTAAATACGGTGGGGCACACCGAAATCAACGCTTGGGGACAGACCGATCTCTACTCTTTGATGGCAGCATCAACGAGCAAATCGACTGATTGATCCAAGAATCCCCGCGCCTTCAAGGCCGGGGAGTGTCAATGTATTCTAGTAAGTATTGTCAGGCTGAAATTATGATTGATGTTGGTTCGTTAGTTCGATCGCCCCGAAGCGATTTGGGAGTCGGAAAAGTTGTTGAGGTATCGCGTATCGAGGCGGTAGTTGAATATTTTTGCTCAGTTAAAAACCGCATCCGCAAAACTGTACCCTTGGGCTTGCTGCAAGAAGCCAGACTTCAGCGCCAAACCCGCTGCTACCTCTGGAGTACCACTCAGGAAAGATGGATAATTGGGCGAGTTTATGATTGGGATGAAGATAAATTAGAGTACGAAATTGACCTCCCCGACAGCCAAAGTTTGCAAGCTGTTGAAAGCGAACTTTACGTTCGCTGCAATATCCCGATCGCCGATCCGATCGACATTTTAGCAGTCAAAGGCCAAGAAACGCCGTATTTTCACGATCGCCGATTGGCATTCGTTCAATCTGCGATCGAACAGCGGGCCGTCAGCCGGGGCATGACCGGTTTAATTTCTGCTAACATAGACCTCTATCCGCACCAAGTTGAAGTCGTCCGGCGCGTCCTAGAAGACCCAATCGTGCGCTATTTATTAGCCGACGAACCAGGATTGGGAAAAACAGTAGAAGCCGGCACAATTCTCCGCCAATTTCTGCTCGACGAACCCAACGGACGCGCTGTGGTGCTGGTTCCGAAATACCTGCTAGAACAGTGGCGGCAGGAGTTGGAAAATAAATTCTATTTGTCTCATTTCGCTGACCGAGTGCAGCTTGTTGCTGTTAGCGACATCAATCAAATTAGCCGCAACGCCAACCTAGATTTTCTGATTGTTGATGAAGCGCATGATGTGGCTGCAATGGCACATTCGAGCGATCGCACTCAGCAGCAGTCCTTTGAACTCTGTCAGAAACTAGCTCAGAAAAGCAAAAATGTATTGTTATTATCTGCAACGCCAGTTCTCGGCCACGAGCAAGATTTTCTAACGATGCTGCACTTGCTAGATCCCACAACTTACCGTCTTGATGACCTGGAAAATTTCAAAGAACAGGTGCAAAACCGTCAAGAAATCGGCCGCGCTTTGCTGGATTTCCGAGAAAATGCCAAGCCTGCTGTTTTGCAAACAAAACTCGCTCAACTTCGCACTATTTTTGCCAAAGATGATTATTTAATCGGATTAGCAACAGAGTTAGAAAGTTGTTTGAAAACTAAAGAAACCGCAGAACAGGCTCGGCTTGTCCGAACTATTCGCACTCACGTTAGCGATACCTACCGTCTGCACCGTCGCATCCTTCGCAACCGCCGCGATGCAGTTGAGGATGTGATTTTCGATCGAGATGCTGTCCCCAAAACTGAGTACGATCTGAATGATGAACAGTGGTCGGAAATTCAAACCGTACTCGATAAATGGCGCACAGTTGCTCCCAAGTCGAGCGAATATCAGAGAATTTTTCTGCTGTTTTTCCGCGCTTCCGGTACTTGGCTGAATGTTTTAGAACGGGTTGTGAAAGCTCGCTTGCAGAAAAAATCGACTCCAGAACTCGATCGCGAATTTGGACAAAATGACACGGCGATTTTGACCAAAACTGCGCTGTTTCCCGAAGAAAGGGAAATGCTGGAAACCTTGCTCAATACCCTGGAAAAGCCCCAGGAAGGACTCGATCGACTGAGTTTGTTACGAATCGCGATTCTCCGATTTCTGGCAGTTGCTTTGAAGGTTCCGCGCGAGTATCACAGCAAACCTCGCGATTTGCTGTCGAGAATTCAACAGCAAATTAAACGGCCGATTCCGGGCGAGCGTTTCCCGAAAATTGTGATTTTTACCAGTTTTACTGCAACTTGTAAAGAGATTGCGGAAAATTTAGCGAAAATCTTTGGTAAAAATGCGATCGCCAGCCATGAGACGAGCAAATCGGCTGATGATGTTGAGGCTAGTCTCAAGCGGTTTAAGACAGAAGCGCATTGTTTTATCTTAGTGTGCGATCGATCGGCGGAAGTAGGGGTAAATCTGCAAGTGACAGATTGGTTAGTTCACTTCGATTTGCCGTGGTTTCCCCATCAGTTAGAACAAAGACTCGGCAGAGTCGATCGCATTGGCAGCAAAATGGGAGTGCAATTTTGTTTGTTTGCAGGCCCGGATTTGCCGGATAGTCCCCACGAAGCTTGGTTTCAAGTTTTAAAAGATGGGTTTGATATCTTCAACAAATCTATTGCCAGCCTTCAGTTTTATGCTGATGAAAAACTTCTCAAACTGGAAGAAAAGTTGTTTGCTGAGGGAGGCAAGGGCTTATCCAGCGAAATTGCAGCGATTAAAACTGAAATCGAACAAGAGAAAATCAAAATTGACGAACAGTACGTTCTCGATGAAATTGATACTCTTGATGACAGCGCATCTCAGTATTTTGAATCTCTCGATAACTGCGATGCTAAGCATAAAGAAATGCAGCGGGCTACTGAAGGTTGGTTGTGTCAAGCTCTTCACTTCAAACAAATCGAACATCCGAGTGTATCGGGGTTGATGCGCTATAAACCTACTCAAAAAACGTTAATTCCCTCGAACGATTTGATGACCAGATTGGTTCCTTATTGCCAGCAATATGGTAGTTACAATCGCCGGATTGCTTATCAGAATGCGGATGTCGCTCTTTACCGCATTGGTGAGGGATTGATCGATGCAATTAGCTCTTATATTCGCTGGGACGATCGCGGTCAAGCTTTTGCCATGTGGCGGCATGATGAAAGTTGGGATGCTGCGCCTGGGAAGGAGTGGTTTGGCTTTCAGTTTAATTATTCAATCCAGACTGATGTGCAACCGGCAGAGCAAGTTTTGCAAGCACAAAATATCGAGAATTACAACTTGAAAGCTTTGCAGCGCCGCGCTGATGCTCTGTTTCTGCCCATTTTTGAAACTGTGTTTGTAGATGCTCGCAGCGAAGAAATGTCACTGGTGGAAGATGCGGAAATTCTGGCGATTTTGCAGCGGCCTTATAAGGGGAAAGGCGGGCCGAATCGGGATTACAATTTGTCGAAAAATCGCACGTCGCTGATTGACAGTTTTGTCGATCCGCTAGAATGGGATGATTTTTGTCAAAAGGGACGGGTGGTATCGGAGGAATTGCTGCGCGGGCGATCGGCTTTTGTGGAAATGTGCGATCGATCTGCTGTCACTGCTGCTATTCAACTCGAAAACCGGGTGAATCAATTGCAGTTGCGCTTGAATCGACTTTCTAAATCCGAACAACTTTTAGAATCGGTTTTGGCTGATGAAATCAATACCGAAAGTTTGTTGAGTCAAGCGGTTTTAGCTGGTATTCGCCGCCCGCACCTGACTCTCGAATCAGTTGGATTTATTGTGATTTCTGGGCGTCCTCCTGTAAAGTCGGAGGATGAAGGATAATTTGTTTGGGAGGGCGATCGCTCTTTTTGGGGCCGATCGCTTTTTAGCAACCGCAGATGCAGGCGGATAAACGCGGATGGACGCAGATGAAGGAAAGGGCGATCGGTTTTATCTAATACCAATTTTGTATGAGGCTGCACATATCTCGATCCCCCCTAGCCCCCCTTAATAAGGGGGGGACAAGATTCTTCTCAAAGTCAACCCCTACTCCCCAACAATCAGGGGGAGTAGGGGGTATGCGAGGGGGATCGAGATATGTGCAACTTCACATTAAATTGGTATAAACTGCGGAAGTGACAGCAATTTTTAGGTTATGGGACTGCAAAAATGATAAGATAAAAGCAGTAGTAATGAGTAGCAGTGATTTAGTTAAAAGCCACGCTTCGGCCTGACATTAAAGCGGGTCGATCGCATGGAAATTAAACCACACAGCCAAAATGAAGAAGTCTCAGATAAACATTCTGCTCGTAGAGGACGATGGAGGGCTGAGTGCAACACTGGCAAATGTGTTGGAAGCAAATCATTACGGGTTCGATCGGGCAAATGATAAACAAGTGGGCCTAGACTTGGCAGCAGCAATTGAGTATGATCTAATTGTGTTAGACGTGCAGCTTCCCAAACTCGATGGAATTAGTCTATGTCGGCAATTGCGATCGCAAGGCTACCACAAACCGATTTTGTTAATGACGGCAAAGGATTCAGATGCGGATGTGGTGGCTCTTTTCGATGCGGGAGCCGATGATTACATCAGCAAGCCTTTTGCTACGGAAGTATTACTGGCAAGAATACGAACTTTATTGCGACGCAGTAAAGCACTTTCCCCAGGAGGTTCTACTCAGAAGTCAGCGGCTAATACATTGACTTGGGGAGAGCTTTGTTTAGATTTAGAGTCTGGTAGAGTGACATTTTGCGAACAAATAATTTCACTGACACCGACCGAATATAATCTGCTGGAATTATTACTGCGAAATCCCGATCGCATCTTTAGTCGCAGTGCTATTTTGGATCGTCTGTGGGGATTTGATGACGCACCAACCGATCGCGCCATTATCACTCATATTAAGGATGTCAGAAAGAAATTGAAGGCCGGCGGCTTAACTGAAGAAATTATCGAAACAGTTTATGGCATGGGCTATCGACTGAAACCGTACCCCCAATCTGCGCCATTTAACTTCAACAAGTTGGTGACAAAGAGTCCCAAAAAACATCAATCTCGCGGGGTAGATAAGTCCGAAATTGACAAAGTGTTAGAGCGGTTTCGGGGATGCTTCAACCAAAAAATTGCTGTATTGGATCAGGCAAAAACTGCTCTATTAGCAGGAATTTTAGAAACGGAATTACAGCACGCGGCCAAACATGAAGCTCATAAATTGGCTGGATCGCTGGGATCTTTTGGTTATCCCGAAGGCTCGAAATTGGCACGCTCGGCAGAGCATTTGCTAATAAAATATCGCTCTTTGACTGCTGAGGAAATTACCCGCTTCTCGGAATTGGTGACAGGATTACAGCAGGAATTAGCCAAAACACCGATTACATCAACGGCTGTACCAGTTTCTACTATTTCAACTTTCAACTATCGGGTTTTGGTAGTTGATGATGATGCTGCATTAACGGAGCGATTGAAAGTAGAATCCGAAGCTTGGGGATTGCGGATGAAAATTGCGCCGAATATTACTGCTGCCCGATCGCGTCTTGCTTTGTCAATGCCCGATGTGATGTTACTAGATTTAAGCTTTGCAGAGACAGAGGAAGATGGATTGACGCTACTGCGAGAACTGACCGAGCGATCGCCTAACCTGCCTATAATTGTCTTTACCGGACGAGATAGCCTTGCCGATCGCTTGGCAGTATCGCGCTTAGGTGCTAAGCAATTTCTCCACAAACCTGCAACCACCGAGCAAATTTTTCGAGCCATCGCCCGTGTTTTACCCACTCCCAAAACTTCAGAAGCGAAAGTCTTAATCGTAGATGATGACCCTGTGATGCTGGTTAAATTATCAGCGTTACTGACTCCTTGGGGAATTGAGGTGACAATTCTCAAAGAACCACAGCAATTTTGGGAGGTGTTAATTCGCACTGAGCCCGATTTAGTAGTGCTGGATCTAGAAATGCCCATCGTTAGCGGGTTAGAATTGTGTCAGGTGGTGCGACAAGATATCCAATGGGAAAATTTACCGATTTTGGTGGTGACAGCCCATACCGATCCAGAATCTCTCCAACAAGCCTTTGCAGCGGGAGCCGATGATTTTATTACCAAGCCGGTACTAGGGCCTGAATTAGTCACGCGGGTATTCAGCCGAATCAGGCGCAGTCGTCCTTTACTTCAGGGTGGGAATACTTAAATACAACTTATACCAATTTTTTATGAGGCCCGGTAGAATCCGATCCCCCTGGCGCCCCCCTTAATAAGGGCAGGGCGGTTTCATTCTCACGAAAATCAGGCTGTTGTAGGGGCGGTGCCCCCGTGCCCGCCCCCACCCACAGACGATTTCACAGGCGTTTGGGACATGGGGGCAACCACAGGGGGATTGCCCCTACCAAGAATGAAACCGCCCTGCCTTAATAAGGGGGGGACAAGATTCCGATCTTTCGTCCCCCTTAAGAAGGGGGATTTAGGGGGATCGAGATATGTGCAACTTCACATTAAATTGGTATTACGCACGATGGCTAAAAACCCGGTTTCTGCCTCAATCTAAAAAATGTAATTAATTAATTAATTAAGTAGATTAATGATAGAACATACTGATGAGAATAATGGGAAATTGCAACAACAGCAACAAGAAATTCTTGCTAAAATAGCACTTTCTCTCTCCGAATTCCTCAAACTAGAAGATATTCTCAACACTACGGTAACGGAACTCAGAAACATTCTGCAATGCGATCGCGTAATTATCTTCCAATTTGCTCCCGACTGGAGCGGAAAGGTGTTGGTAGAGTCAGTTGGTTCAGAATGGACAGCAATCTTATCCACTCAGATACACGATCCTTGCGTGGGTGAAAACTATATCGAACCCTTCAAACAAGGCTTATTTACCTCTAAATCTGATATTTATACTGCCCAAATTGATACTTGTCACCGGGAATTCCTGACCACTTTTCAAGTTAGAGCTAACCTGGTTATTCCTATCCTTAAGGGAGAAGAACTTTGGGGATTATTGATTGCCCATCACTGTGCAGCCCCTCGCGAATGGCAACCCTCAGAAATTGAACTCATGCGACAGGTAGCAACTCAAGCTGGAATTGCCATTCAGCAAGCTGATTTATTTCCTCAAGTACAAACGGAACAGAGGGAGCGCCAACCAGCAGGAATTTCCCTACAGCAACTCCATACTGAACTCGAACAACCAGGCATAGAACGGACACGAGAACTCACTGAAGTCAACGAGAGCTTGCAACACTATATCACTCAAGTTGAAGACCTATATAATAATGCTCCCTGTGGCTATCATTCCCTAGATGCAGCAGGAACAATAATTATGATTAATGATACGGAACTGAAGTGGTTAGGCTATACCCGCGATGAAATTGTCCACCAGAAGAAATTTGTTGATTTAATTACCGTTGAAAGTAAAGATATTTTTGAGCAGAACTTTCCTTTATTTAAAAAACAAGGATACATCCATGATTTAGAGTTTCAGATGTTGAATAAAAACGGAAAACCCATTTGGGTAAACTTAAATGCTACAGCAATTTATGATGAAGCCGGTAACTTCATGATGAGTCGTTCTAGCATATTTGATATCACCCATCACAAACGTGCTGAAGAAGCATTCCGCCAATATGAACGCATCGTCTTCAATACAACAGATGGGATTGTGTTGATGGATCGCAACTATATTTATCAAATAGTCAATCAAGCTTATTTGAATTGGTGCAACAAATCTGAAAGCGAAGTTATCGGAAATTCTGTTAGAAATATCCTGGATGCCGACGTGTTTGATAACATGATAAAACCTCGATTAGACAGATGTTTGGCTGGCGAAAAAATTCAGTATGAAAACTGGTTTGATTCTCCAAATTTCGTCAGGCAGTTTTTGAGCGTTACTTATATCCCTTTACGTGATGCAGGCGAAAATATTGTAGGGGTAATCGTCAGTCTGCGCGATCTGACTAAACTTAAACAAGCCGAACAAATGCTTGAGCTTCAGGCTGTCATTACCCGCAACATGGCGGAAGGCATTTGTTTAGTAAGAGCAGATAATGCAGCCATTGTCTATGCCAATCCTAAATTTGAGCGGATGTTTGGCTATGACTCTGGCGAACTTAACGGTCAACACGTTTCGATTCTCAACTATGGCAGCGCATCGGTCAGTCCTGAAGATGTAAATCAAGCTATTCGGTCTGCCGTTTTACAAAACAGTGAATTCAGCTATGAAGTTCATAATGTCAAGAAAGATGGGACTCCATTTTGGTGTAGTGCAACTTGCTCTGTATTCAATCATTCCGAGTATGGCGATGTTCTGGTGGCCGTTCATCAAGATATCACAGTAGCGAAGCACCTGGAAGAAGTTCGACAAGAGGCGGAAGCAGCCTTACTACAGAAATCTAGAAAGGAAAATTTGCTCTGGAGGATTACTCAAGGGATTCGCCAATCTTTGGATCTGAATGCCGTTCTAAATACTGCTGTTACTGAAATCAGGCAGACATTACAAACTGATCGCACTACAATTTACCGCTTTAATCCTGATTGGAGTGGTGATTTTGTCGTGGAGTCAGTGGGTGAGGATTGGAGAAAACTGATAGGAAGCGATATTCAACAAAATTGTGCAGATACCTATCTGCAAGAAACTCACGGCGGTCGATTCCGCAATCATGAAAATTTTGTGGTTAATAATATTTACAGCGCTGAACTTCAACCCTGTCACATCGAGCTAGTGGAACAATTTCAAGCCAAAAGTTATGCAGTTTTCCCGATATTTTTGAGAGAAAATCTCTGGGGTTTATTAGCTATATACCAAAATACGGCACCTCGTCAATGGCAATCGTGGGAAATAGAATTACTTGAACAGATTGCCAGCCAATTGTCGATCGCCATTCAGCAATCCAAACTCTACCAACAACTTCACCTAGAACTGCAAGAACGTAAGCAAGCCGAAGCCGTGCTCCGAGAAGCCGAACGACGCTGGCGATCGCTTTTGGATAACGTGCAGTTGATTGTTGTCGGACTTGATATAAGGGGAAATGTCAATTACGTTAATCCTTTCTTCTTACAACTCACAGGATATACTCACCCCGAAGTTATCGGAAAAAGTTGGTTTAAAGAATTATTACCCTGTTCTATTCAACAATCGATTAAAGTTGTTTTCTCGGAAGTTTTAGCCCAGAAATATCATGTCTATTATCAAAATCCCATCTTGACAAAAGCGGGTGAAGAACGGTTCATTGCTTGGAACAATACCGTTCTGCAAGATTCAGAGGGAAACATCATTGGAACTATCAGCATTGGGGAAGATATTACCGAACGACAAAAGCTCGAACACATTAAAAATGAGTTCATTGGCATTGTCAGCCATGAACTTCGCACTCCTTTGACAGGAATTCAAATGTCATTGGGACTAATAAAAAGTGGGGTTTATGATAAAAAGCCGGAAAAATCTAGACGCATGATTGAAATTGCCCTCCTCGATACCAATCGTTTAGTGAACCTGGTTAATGATATTTTAGATTTGGAGCGCCTAGACTCCGGGCGGGCAATTCTGGAGAAAACTGTTTGCAAAGCTGCCGATTTGATGCAGCAAGCAGTAGATAGCACTCAGGCGATCGCTATTCAACAGCAGATATCATTAATCGTTACCCCCACGGATGCAGAAGTCTGGGCAACAGGAGATGCGATCGTCCAAACCTTAACAAATTTGCTCAGTAATGCGATTAAATTCTCACCTGCCTATTCCACAATTCATCTGAGTGCCGAAAACCAGACAGACTTTGTGCTGTTCCAAGTTAGCGATCGCGGACGAGGCATTCCAGCCGATAAACTAGAACTCATTTTTGGGCGATTTCAGCAAGTCGATGCCTCCGACTCCCGTGAAAAAGGAGGCACCGGTTTAGGTTTACCCATCTGTCGCAGTATAGTTGAGCAGCATGGTGGCAAAATCTGGGCGGAAAGTATCTTAGGTGAAGGCAGCACATTTTGCTTTACCCTACCCTTAGCCACCATTGAAGAACCCTGAGATTAATCTGTAGCATCCATCCAAAATCCAAAATCTCCAATCCAAAATCCCATGACTGACAGACAAATTCTAGTTGTTGACGATGAAGAACACCTTCGGGAACTTGTGCAGGCCTGCTTAGAAGATTTAGGCGGATGGGAAACAGTGGCGGCAGGATCGGGAGAGGAATGTTTACAAATACTGCAAACAGAACAACCCAACGCTATTTTGCTGGATGTATCTATGCCGGGAATGGATGGGTTTGCTGTGTACGAGACCCTCCAGTCCGATCCGATTACCCGATCGATTCCAGTGATTCTGCTGACAGCGAAAGTTTTGCCCAGCGATCGGGCTAAATTTGCCGAAATGGCGGTAGCTGGGGTAATTGCCAAACCGATCCAACCCATCACCTTGACGGAAGAAGTAGCAGAGATTTTGGGATGGGATGATTGACCGAAAGCATCCAGGATACACGCCCCCGGATTCATCCCGAAAGCAGACTCAGGACCCAGAAATAAAAAACCTGTATCCGATGAAACTTGCCCCCCGAATTTATCCGTGGGGTGAATGCTTCAATCGAAAATCGAAAATCGAAAATCGAAAATCGATTGACTTTCACCATTTTTGTCAATTTTTGTAACAATAACGGAATCTTTACCAATTCCTTACCGTTGCTATTTAGTCTCCTGCTATGCAGCTAACAGTTCTTGGCATTAGGAGGAGACTCAATGAATGCTTTTCAGGCTTTGAATGATGTAAATCAGGATCTCGCAGGTTCATTTTCCGGTTGGCCCACTGGTTGTCAGCCATCCACACTTTGGATTGCTCATACAGAGGAAACACCGATCGCAGGTATTAAAATTCAAGAAAAGAAGCTGACACTGATCCTTAAAGTTCACATTCCTGACATTCATCTTGTCAAATTGAATCTCCAAATCACTCCAGAAACTGTTTTAATCCAAGGTCAACATACCGAAGCTGTGGGAGTAGAAGGTTATTTCCTTCCTAGTAGATTTCAAAGTCTCCTCCCGTTGCCCCACCGCGTACATCCTGAAATCTATGGGACTGAAATACACTCGGATGGTTTAACCATTCAGCTTGCTAAAGAGTTGAGAATTCCGCCATCCAAAGTTCGGATTCAAGTCTCAAATACACATCTTTGAGCGCTTGCTTAAAGATGTGTATTTGAGACCCGATTGGCAACCAAAAAATTGATTCCTAATCAACCCAAATAAAATGAACACTTTGCAACTAGCTAATTATGAGGGCAGTCTCCTGCCCGAAAGCAAGATGATAGGGAAACAAATTCTCATCGTTGATGACCAAGAACACCTCCGTGAACTGATACAGATGTGCCTGGAAGACCTCGCGGGATGGAATACCCTGGTGGCCGAATCAGGACAAGAATGTTTACAAATCCTACAAACAGAACGACCTAACGCTATTTTGCTGGATGTATCAATGCCGGGAATGGATGGGTTTGCTGTGTACGATCGTCTCCAATCCGATCCCATAACTCGATCGATTCCAGTGATTCTGCTGACAGCAAGAGTTTTGTCAAGTGATATGACCAACTTTGCCAAAATGGGTGTTGCTGGGGTAATTCCCAAACCATTTGAAGCCACCAGCCTGCCGGGAAAAGTGGCAGAGATTTTGGGATGGGATGATTGACCGAAAGCATCCAGGATACAAGCCCCCGGATTCATTCCGAAAGCAGACTCAGGACGGAGAAATAAAAAACCTGTATCCGATAAAGGAGCCCCCGAATTTATCCGTGGGGTCAATGCTTCAATCTAAAATCTAAAATCTAAAATCTAAAATCGATTGATACTCCCCGGTAGGGCAGACGCAGGATTCTTAATAATTTATCTCTAAATTCATAGAGTTGCTGCTTCAACCCAGCTTACAGCACTTGGCAACAAGAGAAAAATACACTTTCGTCGATAAAAAAGAGGTTTTGATGACAAGCTGTCCTTGCTGCACGAATCAAATGCTGCGTCACCTTCGCCACAGTCAAGTATACTGGTTTTGCCGTCAGTGTTGGCAAGAAATGCCTGTTTCCCCTCTTAACAGCTACGGTTCATCGCCCTCTATAAATTTAGTTACAGACTTAAGGATTAAGAAGCTACTTTCTTGAGAGGCGATAGTTTTAAGGTGAAATTCCATCGCACAGGCGTGACGCCCGTGCCACAATGGAGGCGGACGAATAAAAGGGATCTTGCACTTACGGACTAAACCTCCTCAAAAATTGCGCCTCGCTGCTGTAGATTCACCTGCATCTCCTCATCGATTCCTGAATTATTCCCGAATCTGGCTGACTCGACATTCGCACCGCTGAAATTAGTATTTGTTAAGTTCACTTCCAGCAGATTTGCGCCGCTCAAATTGGCACCGCTGAGGTTAGCTAAAGCTAGACTTGCTTTGTGCAAATCTGCACCGCTTAGATCGGCATTTCCTAAGAAAGCGCCACTCAAATCTGCACCGCCGAATTTGGCATTTTGCAGGTTGGCGTCGCTGAAATCGGCATCGTTTAAGGTTGCACCCCGGAAATTTGTCCGATCGAGATTTGCGCTGCTAAAATCCACTGCACTTAAAGTCGTTCCGCGCAAGCTGCTACCCGCGAAATCTAGTGCTGGATTGAGATTGGCGATTTGGGCCAACTCTACAAAGTTGTCGGTTTCAGCAGAGATAATGCGATCGACCATTTCCTGCAATTCCGATTCAGCTTCCGGCACAATTTCCACTTCGCGCGGTTCAACCGGAGGCAAATTGTAGGACAATAGCGCCCAACTGAGGGCAGGTTGAAGTTTATTTGCTTGCAGGTATATAGTCAGGATTCTTTCTAAAATCGAATGTTGATTTGGCGTGATTTCGTGCGGCCACAAACCCTCCGCATCTGTGAGATTAATATCTTCTTTAGCAACTTCAAAAGCCGCTGCCATCCGAAATTCTTTGGCAGCTAATTCTCCCAGCTTAGCACTTTTTAGCAAACCTTTTAATACTGATTTGCCCTGTTCTACTGCAAAAATCCAAGCTGGCGTTCTATCATCGCTGATTGTGGAAACGTGACAAAATATGCTCTCTGTCTCCTTAGTTTTTTCCACCTTCTCCCCCCCCGGAACTCCCCGCTGGCTTTCGGTTGCTAAATTTTCTGCACTGCTTTGAATGGCCAGGGTTTCTTCTATTGGCAAAAGCTTGAAAGAACCGACTAACTGACGTGATGCTACGGGTATTTCGCAGTTTTCTATATAGAGTTTTAGCGTCCCGCCTTGCAGACCAAACTTGACGCGACCACCTAGCAGGGGTTCCCAATGCTCGTTAAAATTCAGGCTCAAGTGAATGTCGAGCTGCTGGGTTTGGGGTGCAACCGATGGAACTGGAATTGCTTCTAATTGCATCCACAAGCAATCTGGGTATTTGTTGTGAGACTCTAGCGATCGCATATCGGGTAGAATTGCTGGCACTACCAGCCTGTAATTGATATTTAAATTAGTTTATCATCTCTAATCGATCGCAACACAGCTTTTTTTCGCGGGTTTAAATTGTAAATTTTGTTGAATTATATCCGCCCTCATGGGTTTTGCTGAATTTGGCTTTTTACCCAATTCCGAAATGCTTTCACTAATTCCAAATAGTCCATTGTTTCTGCTTGTTCCAAAAATCTGACAATCTCTAAAACAGCCACGCTGGGAAATGCTAAACTGATCTCGCCCTCAACGTATTTTCCATTTTCTAATCTGTTGATTCTGAATCGCACTCCATTATAAATCCAAACTTCCGGCACTCCCAGATCCGTATAAACCTGCAAGGTATTTTCCGAACGGCTGGTAATATCAATTTCCACCACTAAATCCGGCGGCGGATCTTGAGTCAGGTCAATTCTTTTTTTGCCTTTAACTGCACTAATATTCTGGATGTAAAAACATTCATCAGGTTCTACACCGCTAAGTTCAGGACGTTTAAATGTGGTAGATCCAAGAGGTTCAATTCTCACCTCTAATTCTTCCGCTAAGGTTTCAACAAATCGACCCAATACTTGTTTGAAGCGTTCGTGTTCTGGGGAGGGTACTCTAATTTCCAGATTGCCGCGATTATATGTCAGTCGAATTTGCCGATCGCCGATTTCGGCAAGCAAATTTTCGTAGGTTTGCCAACTGATACCCGATAGCTGGACAATTTGTTCGGGTGGGGCGAGAGTTTTAGCGGTCATAGTGCTACTTTGGTGAAGAGTTCAATCGCACTTTTGCATTATATCATCAATCCGGGCGATGGCTACGCCCCGGCCCCGGCTTACGCACTCCTCACCTTCACTCACCCATCTGCGCCGGAAATACCGCAGATAAATCGAGAGACAAATCTGGGAAACCTGGAATTACCACAACCTCATTCGGCAAAACCACTCGTTTGACTCGATAATCGAAACCACCTCTTTGTTTTTGATAAGGTTCGCTGTGCATTTCCAGTTGAATATCTACCAAATTAAATATCCAATAATCAGAAATTCCCGATTCAGCATAGAGAGATAACTTGGTTCTCCTGTCGTATTTCAAAGTAGAATCAGAAACCTCAATTACCAACAAAATATCAGCGGCTAGAGGGTGAGGAGATAAATAATTGTCAGAACGGCGAGCAATAACTAGATCGGGTTCGGGTTCGCTCTCATCACACAAAATAATCGGTTCCTGTACACGCAGGCGAGCGCGTCTTGCCAGTAAAATGATTAACTCCTCAACTAAAAGAGTATTGCAATCCGAGTGAAACCTACCTTTAGCAGCCATAATAATAATTTCTCCGCGAATCAATTCAACTCGGTCATCGGGATCAAAAAATCCCAGTTCTTCCAAACGGTGATATTCGGCGATCGAGAATCGTTTTGCAGTTACGGCAGTCATAGCTTTTGTTACCCTCTACAATTACCAACATTTCCCATTCTACTCAAAAATCCCGCCCCTTGCCATCAATTCAACCTTCAGGGCTTCCGAAATTCCCACACAACCATAAAAATTCGCATTTTTAACCACCGTATTTTTCAAATCAGCGCGGCTCAAATCAGCACCGTTTAAATTCGCGCCACTCAAATTAACACCGCTTAAATCAGCATTCTTCAAATCAGTATTTGTCAAATTTGCATTTACTAAAATCGCATTCGGTAAATAAGCACTGCTCAAATTGGCGCCGGTTAAATTTGCACCGCTCAAATTCGCCCGCGGCAGCTTTGTCCGCAAATCAGCACCGCTCAAATTGGCGCTGCTGAGTTCAGCATCCCGCAAATTAGCATTGCACAAATTAGCATCAATTAAAATAGCAGCGCTCAGCAAAGCACCGCTGAGATCGGCTAAAGTCAAATCTGCGCCTCGGAGGTTGGTTTCGCGCAAATCAGCACCGTTAAAATCAGCGTAGTGCAAGTCAAAACCGCTTAAATTAGCCCCAGCAAAATCCTCAATCGGATTCAAACCAACTGTTTCTGCAAGTTGTACAAAACTCTTATTTTTATCAATTAAAAACAGTTCCCGGACGATCGCCAATTGCTGCTGTCGGTACTCGTCGGCCTTCTCGTAATCTGCTAAATACTTGTAAGCAACCTTCAAATTCTTGAGAGCATTGCGCTCAATGCGATCGTCCTTGCTGGTGCGCGCGATCGACAACTGCTCGTGATAACATTCGATCGCACCAGGCAAATCTCCCTTAGCATCGTAAGCGAGCGCCAAATTGCCCAAAGTTTCCAACTCAGAGCGCGCGTCGCCAGTATCCCGCGCGATCGCCAAACGCTGTTGCTGGTAATCAATAGCACCAGAAAAATCCTCCAGAGCACAACAAGCATTGCCCAGATTTCCCAAAGCATTTGCCTCACCCCGGCGATCGCCAATTTCCCGCGCTAACACCAAATGTTGCTGGTAGCAGTCGATCGCCTGAGCATAATTCAAGAGCGCTTCGTAAGCTACGCCCATATTACCCAGCGCCGCACCCGATCGGCGCTTATCGTCCATTGAGCGATACAGCCCCAGCGCTTCCTGCCAAGAACCCAGCGCCGCCTCAAATTGACGCGCCTGATATTGCGAAATCCCCTGCTTGATTAGCTCGCTAGCTTGTTCGCTCATAATGTCAAAATTAGGTAATAACTAAAGTTGATATTAATCGACTCAAAGCGGTAATTGCTAATCGGTAATCGGTAATCGGGAATCGGTATGGCTACTCCCCCTCTCCGCCAAGGCGGTTTCATTTTCTTGTAGGGGCAAACCCCCCGTGGTTGCCCCTTTTGGGTTTGGGGCAGGCACTCTTAGCACTGCCCCTACAGAAAACCTCCTTTTGATCTGAGAATGAAACAGCCGTGCCCTCTCCCCCCTCCGTATTTTCACGTCCGTGCAAAAAAAAAGACAAAAAAAAGAGAGAGCTACCTAAGTAACTCTCTCTGCCATCAGGGTGCATCTACATAACACAATATAACACGGTCGGGATGAGGGGTGTTACCCCCAAAGGTGAAGATGTTGTAAAGAAATGTATATTAATTATAAAGTTACGAGCCAGCGAGAAGGGCCAGAGGGCGGCGGGATCGGGGAAAACCGATCGCCCGCCGCTGTATCCGCTACACGATCCCCTTAACGACTGCTTAACCTGGGCCGTTAAGCTTCGCCACCAGCAGCTCATTGGTCAATTTGGGATCGGCCCGGCCGCCCGTTTCCTTCATCACCTTGCCGACAAAAAAGCCCAGCAGCTTAGTTTTACCGGCTCGGTACTGTTCGAGTTCCTTGGGATTGGCGGCTAACACGGCATCGATCGCCTGATCGATCGCCCCAGTATCCGAAATTTGAATCAAACCCTTGCTCTCAACGAACTTCTGAGGCGAACCACCGTTTGCCAGCAACTCCGGCAAAATATCCTTAGCAATTTTGCCACTGATCGTGCCGGCCTCAATTAGCCCCAGCAGTTCGGCTAAATCCTGCGGTTGGAAAGGAATTTCTGCGATCGCCAGCTTTTCATTTTTCAGATAAGCAGTAATATCGCCCATCACCCAATTGGCAGCTTGTTTAGCCACAGCACCGGCGGCGATCGATTTTTCAAAATACTCCGCCACCGCTTTGTCGTCAGTCAGCACCCGCGCGTCGTAGGGAGAAAGACCGAGCTCAGTTTCGTAGCGATTGCGCTTCATTGCCGGCAATTCCGGCAGTTGAGCTTGCCAATCCTGCAATTGCTCGGCTGAAACTTTGATCGGAGGCAAATCCGGTTCCGGGAAATACCGGTAATCGCTTGCACCTTCCTTAACCCGCATACTGAAAGTACACTGCTTGTTTTCATCCCAAAGCCTGGTTTCTTGGATGATGGTTTCACCATTTTCCACAGCTTGAATTTGCCGCTCGATCTCATAATCGATCGCCCGTTCGATCGCATTAAAAGAGTTCATATTTTTAATTTCCACCTTCGTGCCGAACTCTTTTTGGCCAACCGGGCGCACCGAAATATTCACGTCGCACCGGAGCGAACCTTCCTGCATATTCCCGTCGCCAACACCGATGTAGCGCACGATCCGGCGCAATTCTTGACCGTATTCGGCAGCTTCCGCGCCCGATCGCAAATCCGGTTCCGAAACAATTTCGATTAGAGGCACACCGGCGCGGTTGTAATCTACCATTGAATAAGTAGAACCGCTCAACCGATCGCTGCCGCCGTGAACCAATTTTCCGGCATCTTCCTCCATGTGCAAGCGAGTGATCCCGATTTTTTTTCTAGTAGAATTTCCCTTCTCGTCCACCAGTTCAATTTCTAACCAACCGTTAGTAGCGATCGGCAAATCGAACTGAGAAATTTGATAATTTTTCGGCAAATCGGGATAGAAATATTGCTTGCGGTCAAACTTACTGTAAGGTGCGATGGAGCAGTTGAGAGCCAGCCCTGCTTTCACCGCATACTCCAGCACTTTTTGATTTAATACTGGCAACACTCCCGGCATTCCCATACAAATTGGGTCAATGTTAGTATTTGGGGCATTGCCAAATTCTGTAGAAGAACTGGAGAAAATTTTAGTATTCGTACTCAATTGACAATGAGTTTCGAGACCGATAATGGCTTCGTACTGAGTTTGATTTTTTATCGAAGAGGGTGCAGCAGCAGTCATAAGCGATTTAAAAGACTGAATAACTTTAGATTTTATTTTAGCTTTTTATTGACCAAAGTGATTGGAGATTATTTGTAGGTAGCGGCGGTTTCATTGGTGTCAACCAGCCCCTCAAACCCGCATTCGGGCAGGTTTAAACCCCTGCCGGAATCGGGAAAAGCGCCTTTCGTTTAGTAGAGACAGCGTGCGGCACACACAATGCCCTGCTACAGAGTTGCGATGCGATCGACGCCCCGATCCACGCCGATCTCCTTTCGATCGCCCCCAAACAACAAGTCTGTGCAAAAATATACTTAGGGTCAGCTCCTGCCCGCACCCTTCCCTTACCCAGGAGAATTTTAGATCGATCCACCACAATTGCCGATCGATCTGCACCCCAGATCCTTTTACTGGCAGTCTTTAATAACGCCGCCCGCATCCAACGATCGGGCTCCACGCACAGACTAAAAATTAAAAATGTATAATTTAACAGGAAATTCTATATTTTTAATTTTTAAGCTTTAATTTTGAATTCTCAAAGTAACACTGGCCTAAGTGTCAAAACTATGCGTGAAATTCCAGTTAAAAGTGCCACACTGTTTCAGAACAGCATCACTGAGGTAGAGCAGGCGGAATCAGCCCTCGAACTCGCTTGGAACGAACTCGAAAAACAAACAGCAGAAACCATTGCTCACATTGCCAAAGCCGGCTCAGCAAACACACAGGAAATTAGCGATCGCTTGGCCGAGGCAAAGCAACTCCGCCAGCAACTTCAAAGTCAAAGAAAACAAGCCAACTCGCGGCGGGAATTTCACCTAGAAAACTCACCAATGGCAGTTGTAGAGTGGGACAGGGAATTTCGGGTAGTGCGGTGGTCGCCAATGGCCGAACAAATATTTGGCTGGAGTGCAGCCGAAGTAATCGGCAAATACTGGCACGAATGGTCAATAGTTCATCAAGAAGACTTCGAGCAAGTGTGCGCCGTCACAAATCAACTGTTACACAGCAGAGAAACCCGCAACGTTTGCCGCAACCGCAACTATACCAAAGATGGCTCGGTAATTTACTGCGAATGGTACAATTCTGCACTCATCGATGAATCGGGAAGAGTAGTTTCAATTCTCTCTTTTGCCAGAGACATAACCGATTTTCACCGCGCTCAAGAAGAACTGCATCGGCGCGAACAAGCTTTCAGCGCCCTCGCCGAAAATGCGACCGATATTATCGCTCGGTTCGATCGCAAACTACGCATCCTTTACATCAACCCAGCAGTAGAAGCAACAACTGGAAAACCCGCCGCAAAATTGATTGGCAAAACCAACCAAGAATCAGGAATGCCGCCACACTTGTGCAACCTGTGGGATGAGGCTTTTATGAAAGTTTTGGGTAGCGGCCAACAAGAAACCATAGAATTTGAGTTTCCCACTCGCGATGGCATAAAACATTACCACTGTCGAGTCATTCCCGAGTTTGCTGAAGACAATTCAGTAGAAACAGTTTTATCCATCTCCCGCGACATCACAGAACTAAAACAAGTCGAAGATCAGTTGCGACAAAGCGAATCCAAATTTAAAGCCATAGTGGATTCTAACATGATCGGCCTAATTTTTTGGGATCTTAACGGCAGCATTACAGATGCCAATGCCGCTTTTTTAAACACGGTAAACTATACGCGGGACGATCTGCTTTCAGGAAGAATTAACTGGCAAGAAATGACACCGCCACAATACGTGCGTTTAGATACAGAAAAAGTTGCCGAACTGAAGGCTAGAAATACGGTTGTTCCCTTTGAAAAAGAATTTATACGCTCCGATGGTAGCCGCGTTCCGGTGCTGGTGGGCAGCACTTTTTTAGAAGGAACGCAACAGTTAGGCGTCAGTTTTGTGCTGGACTTAAGCGAGCGCAAACAGGCAGAATCGAAACTGCAAAAACATCAACAACTTTTAGAGAGTATTGTTACAACAATACCTAACTTTCTATACATTTACGATGCAGTAGAAAACAAAAATATTTATGCAAATGAATCGGTCACAGCCATGCTGGGATACACTCCCCAAGAATTGCAAGATTTGGGTAAAGACGCTTTAGCCAACTTAGTTCATCCCGATGATATGTTAAAGCTAATTACTGGTATGGAGCGACTAAAACACAGCAGCAATCCCTATGAAACGGATGACAGAGACTACAGAATCAAACACAAAAATGGGGAATGGCGCTGGGTGCACGATCGCTCTAAAATTTTCAAAAGAACCCCAGACGGACAAATTTTACAATTTATCGGTTCCGTACTCGATATCAGCGATCGCAAACAAGCCGAAGAATCATTAAAACAGCAAAAAGAACTGCTGCAAACTATATTCGACAACGTGCCGGTCATGCTCGCTTTCTTAGATAAAAACGGTCAAATAAACTGGGTAAACCGTCACTGGGAAGAAGTGCTAGGCTGGAGTTTGGCAGAAATAAAAAACCGGGATATCTTGGCAGAATTTTATCCGCTGCCCGAATACCGTCAATATGTTGGAGATGAAATTGAAGCAGCAACTCAGAACTGGAGGGACTTCAAAACACAAGTTAGAGACGGGCGAATTATCGACACTTCTTGGGCAAATGTTAGTATTTCCGACGGCAGGTGTATCAGCATTGGTCAAGATATCACCGAACGCAAACGAGTAGAAGCTGAACTCAAAGAACTCAACGAAACTTTAGAAGCTCAAGTCGCGCACCGTACCGCAGAATTAGAAACTTTTTTTGATGCTTTGCCCGATCACATTTTTGTGGTAGGTCGCGACAATATGTGCCTGTCTTTTGTCAACCAATCTGTTACAAAAACTGCTGGATTAAATAGCAGAAAAGAGATGCAGGGCAAAACTATTTTTGAATGTTTCGCCCCAGAAATAGCCGCAAAATTCTCTAGGGAAAATTCGCAGGTATTTGAAACAGGGGAAACTCTGCACTTGCAGGATAAATTTGTGATATCTGGCGACACTACTTACTACGATACTTTTAAAATTCCCCTGAGAAATATCGAGGGCGAGGTTTATGCTTTAATTGGCACTTCTCGCGATATCACTGAGTTGGTAGAGACAAAACAAGCTTTGTCAGAACGCACAGACCAATTAGAAGCTGCAAATCAAGAATTAGAATCTTTTTCTTACTCAGTTTCCCACGACTTGCGCGCACCTTTGCGACACATTTCAGGTTTTGTAGAAGCGTTGAAACAGCGGCTAGAATTAACTGAGGCTTTGAGCGATCGCAAAATAGTTCACTATATGGAAGTAATTGAAGACAGCAGCCAAAAAATGAGCCTGTTGATTGACGGTTTGCTCGCCCTGTCGCGGGTGACTCGCACCGAGTTGAGGCAAATTCCGATCGATCTGAGCCGTTTGGTACAAAATGCGATTAAATTAACTAAACCCCCAACCGTCGCAGATCCGGCCCAAACTCCCCACAGCGTTGAATTTGTCGTCGGAGATTTGCCGACAGTAATGGGAGATCCAACCTTGCTGCAACAGGTGTTCAGCAACTTAATTAGCAACGCCGTCAAGTTCAGCCGCGGACGCACTCCAGCTACAATAGTTATTGAGGGTTTACCGGATGGGACGATTTTTGTCAAGGATAACGGGGTGGGTTTTCCGATGGAATATGCCGATCGCCTGTTTGGAGCCTTTCAGAGGCTCCACTCCCAGAGAGAATTTGAAGGTACGGGCATCGGTTTGGCGATCGTCCAGCGGATTATTCACCGCCACGGCGGCACGGTTTGGGCCGAAAGCCTACCTAGTCAAGGAGCCGCGTTTTACTTTAAACTAGGGCAAACAATCTCAAACGGTAGTATAGATTAGTAAGTTAAGTGTATAAGAGTTTGAAATTCAAAATTTAAAACTCTTATACACTTAAATAAGTCACAATCGGTGAGAGCATCAGAATTTTGGTGTGGCAGGAGTATTCACTGTTAGGCATGGAAGCAAAATATCTAGGCTTGACTGTGAAAGATGCTCGTACTCCTAAAAAACGCTCTTTTAAAAATTGGGATGAGCCCCAATCGGTTCGGTCAGCCCTCGACTGTCGGTGCTAAATAAAGGTCTTGCGAGTAGAGTATATAATTGATTTTGCTAAAAATAACTCAAAAAAAATATTGAGATCAAATTAACAACCACACTCAGTCTAAAAATTTACTAGCAAAAACACGAAGAACAAATTAAAAACATCCCCTATACCTTATGTTAGATATAAATCAGACAAACTATCTACTAAAAATGGTAGCGGAATCAACATTAAAATTGTTGATTATCGAAGACATGGCAGAAGATATGGAATTAATAGTGCTCGCCTTAGAAGCGGGGGGGGTAAATTTTAAGTGCGACACTGCCGAAACAGCAACCGAGTGCAGAAAACTGCTCGAAAATTGCCAGTACGATGCTGTACTCTCAGATTACCGCCTCCCCGGCTTCAACGGTTTAGAAGTATTGAAATTAATGCAGGAATTAGGGCAAGACATACCCTTGATTTTAGTAACGGGAAGTTTGGGAGAAGAAGCGGCTGTTGAGTGCCTCAAAGCCGGAATGACCGATTACGTATTAAAAGGGCGACTGTTTAGGTTGCCAACAGTCTTAGAACGATCGCTCCAAGAATACAAAATGCGGCGCCAGCAACAAGAAGCGATCGCCCAAATTCAGCGGCAAGCTCAGCGAGAAGCGATCGTCAACCGCATCCTCCAAGCCATGCGCTTCACCCTTGTACTCGACGAAGTGCTGCAAACCACCGCAGATCAACTGCACGAAGCTCTAGAAATCAGCGCCTGCGCCATCTTGCAGCCAGATACTGAAGGCGGCATCAGAATTCGCTACATCAGCTCATCAGCCGACAGAGAACGGTTCGTCGGGCTAAATTGCAAAGTGGCCGAGCACTACCGATCCGGGCTCGCGGCCGGGGAAACCCTGATCATCGACGAGTTATCGACACTGTGCCCGTCGCTGCAAGAATCAGCAGAGTTGGTAGGGTTTCGCGCCGTCGCGATCGCCCCACTGCTCTACCAGGAGTCATTTTTGGGAGGAATTGCCCTCTATCAGTGCGATCGGGCGCGCTCTTGGAGCGCAGAAGAACTGTCGCTACTCAAAGCCATAGCCGATCAGTGCGCGATCGCGATCCACCAAGCCGAACTCTACCAACAAGCCCAAACCGAACTTGCAGAACGCAAGCGCGCCGAAGCAGCAGTCTGCGGCATCCAGCAGCAGCTAGCCACAATGGCAGCCAACATTCCCGGCTCAGTCTACCGCACCGTGCTGCATCCAGATGGCACAATGTCCCTGCCCTACATCAGTCCGGGCGTGCGCGAAGTTACTGGGTTCGGGGCCGAAGAAGTGATTTCGCACCCGGAACTCTTGACCGAAATCATCCATCCAGAGGACAAAAGCTCGTGTGACAGCAGGGTAGCAGCATCGAAAGCGACTCTTTTGCCGTGCGATCGCCAGTACCGGATCGTTCTGAGATCAGGGGAGGTCAAGTGGGTGCAAGACAGCGCTAAATTTTCCAAAAATGAAAACGGCGACGTAATTATAGACGGAGTAGCCCTGGACATCAGCGATCGCAAACAAGCAGAATCAGCCCTGCGCCAAAGCGAACAGCGATTTCGCTCGCTGATTGAAAACGCCACAGACATCACGATCATTCTCGACGCCGAAGGAATCTTCCGCTACATCAGCCCTTCCGTCAAGCGAATTTTAGGATACGCGCCCCACCAGGCGATCGGCCGCAGTGCCTTAGAAATAGTTCACCCCGACGACTGTGCCACGATCGCCGAAACCCTCCACAAAGCCATTGAAAACCCCAAAAGAAGCCAGTGCCCAGTTGAGTACCGAGTCCGCCACCGCAACGGTTCCTGGTGTTATGTAGAAGCTGTAGCCACCAACTTGCTGTATGATCCCGCAGTCGAGGGAATCGTGATTAACTGTCACGATATCACTCAGCGCAAACTCGCCGAAGAACAACTGCTGCACGATGCTTTTCACGACGCCCTCACCGGATTGCCTAACCGATCGCTATTTACCGATCGGCTGGAACACGCTCTGAGGATGGCAAAACGGCGCAAAGACTACTTGTTCGCCGTGCTGTTTCTCGATTTAGATAGATTTAAAGTAGTTAACGATTCCCTCGGCCACGCCATCGGCGATCAGTTGCTAGTATCGATCGCGCGGCGTCTGGAAGCTTGTCTGAAGGTCGGAGATACAGTAGCCCGCCTCGGAGGAGACGAGTTCGTGCTGTTGCTAGAAGACATCGAGGGCATCAATGAAGCTACCACCATTGTCAACCGCCTGCAAAAGAAAATCACCTCCCCTCTCCTTCTAGACGGACACGAAGTATTTATCACCGCCAGCATCGGGATAGCTTTGAGTTCTGGGGAATACCTGGAACCGACAACCCTGCTGCGCGACGCCGACACAGCAATGTACCGCGCCAAAGAACTCGGCAGAGCCCGACACGAAGTTTTCAACAGTTCCATGCACGCCCACGCTTTGCGGCTGTTGCAGCTAGAAAACGACCTGCGGCGGGCGATCGAATCAATTAGAGAGCCGGCCAGAGAAGAAGACTTTCCCCCATCCCCCGCATCAGCCTTACCTCCCTTATCCGCAGCGCCCCAGTTTATTATTCACTACCAGCCGATCGTGTCGATCGCCACTAACACAATTACCAGTTTTGAGGCCCTAGTGCGCTGGCAGCATCCAGAACGCGGCTTAGTTTCCCCCGGCGAATTCATCACCATCGCCGAAGAAACCGGCTTGATCGTACCCCTCGGCCGCTGGGTACTTCGCACAGCTTGCCACCAAATCGGCCAGTGGCAGCAGCTATTTCCCAGCAACCCCCCCTTGAGCGTTAGCGTCAACATTTCTGTCAAACAGTTTTCTCAGCCAGATTTAATCGAATACATCGACCAAGTTCTCGCAGAAACTAAACTCGATGGCAGCAGTTTAAAACTAGAAATTACCGAAAGCGTACTCATAGAAAATTCCGAATCAGTAACAGCAATGCTGGTGCAGCTCAGAACCCGAAACATACACTTGTGCATTGACGACTTCGGCACCGGCTATTCATCGCTTTCCTACCTGCACCGCTTCCCCACCAATACCTTAAAAATAGACCGCTCTTTTGTTAGCAGGATGGGAGGTGAGTTCGATTTCAGTAAAGGAGGCATTGACCCGACAGAAATTGTGCGGTCGATCGTTACTTTGTCGCACAATTTAGGCATGGATGTAGTAGCCGAAGGAGTCGAAGAAGCCTCGCAACTATCTATACTAAAAGGGTTAAAATGTGAGTACGCCCAGGGATTCTTTTTCTCAAAGGCAGTAGACTCTCAAACAGCAGCAGCCCTCATCCGACAGCAAGCAGAAAATCAGAATTTGCTGACATTTAGTTTGTTAGAGAAAGGCCATTAAAAAAACACGGCATTTTCTGAGTCCCGTTTCAGCATAAAATCTTAAAATATTTTAAAGCTGTGCCTAACTGGCGTCAGTTAATAACTACGGCATCCAAATCATTATGACTATTGGCTACCTCGCCCTCGTTCTCCACGCCCACTTGCCTTTTGTCCGCCACCCCGAAAGCGACTACGTTTTAGAAGAAGAATGGCTGTTTGAGGCGATCGCGGAAACCTACATTCCCCTGCTGCAAGTCTTTGAAGGGCTCAAGCGCGACGGCATCGACTTTAAAATTACCATGAGCATGACGCCGCCTTTGGTGGCAATGCTGCGCGATCCCTTGCTGCAAGACCGTTTCGACGACCACTTGGCTAAACTCGAAGAATTAGCCGATCTCGAAATCGAACACAACAGCGGAAACGGCCACCTCCGCTATTTAGCAGAACATTACGCCACCCACTTCTCTCAAGTTCGCAACTTTTGGGAAAAGTACGATCGAGATTTAGTCAAAGCCTTCAAAGAACACCAAGATACCAACAACCTCGAAATCATCACCTGCGGTGCCACCCACGGCTACCTACCGCTGATGAAAATGTACCCCGAAGCAGTTTGGGCACAAATTCAAGTAGCTTGCGACAACTACGAAGCAAACTTCGGCCGCCGACCAAAAGGCATTTGGCTGCCCGAATGCGCCTACTATGAAGGCTTAGAGAGGATGTTAGCCGACGCAGGCCTGCGCTACTTTCTCACAGACGGTCACGGCATCCTCTACGCCCGCCCGCGTCCCCGCTACGGCAGCTACGCCCCAATTTTCACCGAATGTGGAGTCGCAGCCTTCGGCCGGGATCACGAATCCTCGCAGCAGGTTTGGTCTTCCGAAGTCGGCTATCCAGGCGCCGCCGAATACCGCGAATTCTACAAAGATTTGGGCTGGGAAGCTGACTACGATTACATTAAGCCCTACATCATGCCCAACGGCCAGCGGAAAAATACCGGGATTAAATATCACAAAATCACCGGTCGCGGATTGGGTTTAGGCGATAAACAGTTGTACGATCCGTACTGGGCACGGGAAAAAGCAGCCGAACACGCCAGCAACTTTGCTTTCAACCGGGAACGCCAAGTCGAACACCTCAACGGCATTATGCAGCGTCCGCCGATTATTGTTTCGCCTTACGACGCCGAACTTTTCGGTCACTGGTGGTACGAAGGGCCTTGGTTCTTAGATTACCTGTTCCGCAAGAGTTGGTACGACCAAAATACCTACGAGATGACGCACTTAGCCGATTATTTGCGGGGAAATCCGACTCAGCAAGTGTGCCGCCCGTCTCAGTCTAGCTGGGGTTTCCGGGGTTTCCACGAGTATTGGCTCAACGATACCAATGCTTGGATTTACCCGCACTTGCACAAAGCTGCGGAACGGATGATTGAGTTGGGAAGCATGGAACCTGCGGATGAATTGCAGTGGCGGGCTTTGAACCAGGCGGCGCGGGAAGTGCTGCTAGCTCAATCTTCTGACTGGGCATTTATCATGCGTACAGGGACGATGGTGCCCTATGCAGTGCGCCGGACTCGATCGCACTTAATGCGCTTTCACAAACTTTACGATGAAGTGAAAGAAGGGAAAGTTGATTCGGGTTGGTTGGAGAAGGTTGAGGAGATTGATAATATTTTCCCTGAAATTAACTATCGCGTTTATCGATCGCTTTAAGTCTCGATCCCCCTAAATCCCCCTTAAAAAGGGGAGTAGGGGTTGACTTCTAACTTAACTCTTGTCCCCCCCTTCTTAAGCTATGCCTTACTCACATCTTTCTTAACAAAACTCAGATGGGTGTAGCAGCAAGGGTTAGAGCGTCGATGGTGAA